>CAZGTR010000006.1:0-17831 GCA_964528715.1 uncultured Oscillospiraceae bacterium
GCCCTGGCCCAGACCGCCATAGAAGATGGTGGATTCTGTGGAGCTGTCCCAGGTGAATTCGCCGGCTTCCGCTGCAAATTCTACGATCTGGCCCTGTTCCACGATCATCATGCACTGTCCTTCGTTGACGGCAATGACGGCACCGTTGGAAATGATATTGTCAGATGCTTTGGTATTGCTGCTGCGACCGGAGGTGCGCTTGCTGCCCTTGGAAACAAGGATGTTGGCGTCCAGGCTGTCGCAGTAAAAATACTCTCTCCACTGGTCGGCCATAACGCCGCCCACGGAGCCAATTGCTGCTTTGATAAGTCCCATGATCGTTTCTCCTTTATATATTGTTAGAATTTGCCACCGCCACCGCCGTGACTGCCGCCGCCATGACCACCGCCGTGGGAGCCGGAAGGATTATCCGGCTTGGGGGTCTTGGTGACACGGGAGTAGAGGTAGCGGTCGTGAGCGATATTCAAGTGAAAGCTGCCCCGGTCCAGATATTCGCTGGCCGAGTGCTGGGGGCGGTCTGTTTTCATTCGGCTGCGCATGATCAGCAAGGTGACACCGCCGGAAGCCATGCCGATGAGCAGACAGATGACGATGTGAAGCGGTTGAATGGTATGCGCTGCGGGGGCGGCGTTTTGCCGGTCAAAGTATTCGGACAGGGACTCCAGAAAGGCGTTGAAGCCTTCTTGATAGTCACCGGCGGACAGGTAGGGAACAAAGGCATCCCCAAGCCGGTCGATGACCCGGTCAGGGAAAATGTCCCGGGCGCTGCCGGTGGTGCAGATGTACCAGTCCCGTTCCTCCATGGAGACCAGAAGCAAAATGCCGTCGTGGGCATAACCGTTACGGTCGTAATAGCTCTCTGCGTAGTGCCGGGGCGACTGATCGTCGGTGGAAAGCACCGTCAGGATAACCACATCCATGTGATAGTCCGCTTGCAGCTGGTGTGCCGTGGAAGTCAGGGCCGCTTCTTCCGCGGAAGAAAGCAGATCTGCATTGTCAACGATCAATGGCGCACCGGGCTCGGTGGCCCGGACGGCGCGTGGCACCGCTAAAAGTAAAAGCACGGCAAGAAACAATGGCAGAAATGTTCGTTTCATCATCGCCACCTCCTTACACGATCAATGCTGTGATAGCAAGGGCGATGGCACTGACCGCTGCGGCGATCCCGCCGAACCAGGCCCAGCTGCGTTTGGGGCAGATGGGAAGGGTGCCGGTCATTTTGCCGGTTTGGCCGTTCATGGCGAAGGTATAGGTTTTGTCCCGATAGCGGGTGGTGAGCATCCAGACCGGAAGCAGCACATATTTTGCTTTGCTGTGTTGGATATTCACCCGGCGTACCGTGGGCAGGACCGTGGTATAGCCCACCATGGATGGTGCAATCAGCTCCTCCATGCTGGCACTGACCCGCTGGCGGATCCGATCTTCGCCATCCTTGGCCTCTACATCGTATTTGTCCGCCAGAAAACCGGAAAGGTAGGCAGTCTGGAAATCCACCAGCTGGGAATAGTCGTAGGGTTCAATGGATTCCATGATGTTGTCGTCCATTTTCTGACTACCATCCATGGGAATGCCGGTGAAATCAGCTGTTGCTCCACGGAGTAGGTGAAAATAGCTGGTCTTGGTGTAGTTGTACCGGGCGTCCGACCAATGGCGCACCCGGGTGGCTCGGTAGCTGCCGGAAAAGTCGCTGCCGCAATCGTACAGCCAGAAGGGAACATAGATACCGGTGATCTTCTCGATCTGCTGCTCTTTGGTGAAAAATTTGGGAAGCAGGGGCTTTCCTTTGCACAGAGACAGGAAGGCATTTTTTGCGTCCTCTTTGCCCAGCTTGAAGGGGATCACCCCATCGGGCTTTAATCCACCGGAAAGCCGCCCGGGCAAAATGGTGGGATTGCCGCAGTAGGGGCAGAATGTGGCAGCGGTGACGTCATCCGTTAAAAGTGAACCGGCGCAACTTGGGCAGGTGAAAGTGCGTATCTGTTCTGCCTCTTCCTGTGCCCACTGGGCTGTGGCTTGCGCCTCCCAGTTGACCGTTTCCTGCTCTTTCTCCAGCAACTGATCGTGATAGGCAATGACATCCTCGATCTCAAAGCTGCTGTCACAATAAGAGCAGGTCATTTTCTGGGTATCTTCCTGAAAGGGCAATCCTGCGCCACAGTGCGGACATTGATACCCCTGAACCGTAGCGGTTTCAGTTTCCATGGACTTCACCTCCAATTTCTGTCATGGTAGCACAATTCATCACAAAAATCAATCAATTACATAAAAACTAGGAAAATAAAGAGAAAATACGAATTATAATTGACACCGAAGCACCCTTAGGAAATGACAAGGTTCCGCATTTCTTGACATTGCGCAAACAATGTAGTATAATATAAACCGCAATTATGCCATGCTTTTAATAAAAAGCTTGGATACCTATGGAAGGATATGATTGATAATGCAACGAAGCAGAGAGATCGCAAATCGGGATCTTTGGAAAAAAATCGTTATCATTGGCATTGCGGATGTGCTGACGGTTTTTGGCTCCTATTTTTTTGCGCTGTTGTTAAGATTTGACTTTGTTTACACTGCGGTACCGGATCAGTATCTGGATACCTACCTTAGAATGATGCTGTTTTTGTGTCCTGTGTCTGTTGTGATCTTTTACATCATGCGGCTGTACCACAGCATTTGGAGCTATGCAGGTGTTGTGGAGCTTTGGCGGATCATTAAGGCATATGTTATTTTACTGCCTCTGTTTGTAATCTATGCTGTACTCACAGGAAAGCAAATGCCAAAGTCCTACTATGCAATGGGCTTTATTACCAGCTTTTGTCTGACAACAGCAATCCGTTTTTCCTATCGTTTTGCCCGCATGGTACTGAGAAATGTATTTCCGCAGGAACACAAGAATCAAGAGCGGATCATGGTTATCGGCGCAGGCGCTGCGGGCCAGATGCTCATTAAGGAATTGCAAAATACGGATCGCATTTGCACCAAGGTCTGCTGTGCCATTGATGATAACCCCAATAAGCTGGGGCGGATGATCGAGGGTGTTGAGATCGTTGGTAATCGCCATGATATTGTGAATATGGCGAAGAAATACCGGATCACGGATATCATTTATGCGATACCCAGCGGCTCCTTAGAGGTGCAGACAAAAATTTTGAACATCTGTAAGGAGACCAATTGTAAGCTCCAGATCATCCCCGGTATTTATCAGATGGTCAACCAGGAAGTGAATGTCAGCCGTCTGCGGGATGTGGAGGTGACGGACCTTCTTGGCCGGGAACAGATCAAGGTCAATAATGATGAGATCCTTGCAGATCTGACCGATAAGGTGGTTCTGGTCACTGGTGGCGGTGGATCCATCGGCAGTGAGCTGTGCCGTCAGATCGCCCGGTCCAATCCCAAAAAGCTGATCATTTTCGATATTTACGAGAATAATGCCTACGAGATCCAGCAGGAGCTTCTGCGGGAGGTAAAGGGACTGCACTTGGAGACGCTGATTGGCTCTGTGCGCAATACCAGCCGTATCAATTCGGTTATGCGCACCTACCGTCCGGATATCGTCTTCCATGCCGCAGCACATAAGCACGTTCCGCTGATGGAGGATAGCCCCAACGAGGCTATCAAGAACAATGTGCTTGGTACGTATAAGACGGCCGTGGCGGCTGCCAAATATGGCGTTAAAAAGTTTGTGCTGATCTCCACCGATAAGGCGGTGAACCCCACCAATATCATGGGCGCCTCCAAGCGCTTGTGCGAGATGGTGGTTCAGATGATGGATCGAAAGAGTCCGAATACCAGCTTCGTAGCCGTACGCTTCGGCAATGTGCTGGGCAGTAACGGCAGTGTGATCCCGCTGTTTAAGAAGCAGATCGCTGCCGGTGGTCCCGTGACCATCACGGATAAGCGGATTATTCGCTATTTTATGACCATTCCGGAAGCGGTCTCTCTGGTGCTCCAGGCATCCTACTATGCCAAGGGCGGTGAGATCTTTGTGCTGGAGATGGGTGAACCGGTGAAAATTGACGATATGGCACGGAATTTGATCCGTCTGTCCGGTTATACCCCGGATGTAGATATCAAGATCGTTTATACCGGTCTTCGTCCCGGCGAAAAACTGTATGAAGAAATGCTCATGAACGAAGAAGGCTTGCAGGAAACAGATAACAAGCTGATCCACATCGGCAAACCCATTGCCATGGATGATAATTGGTTCATGCAGAAATTGGCTGAGCTCGACCTTGCCAGCCGAAAGGAAAGCAACGATATCAAGCGGCTCGTGTCGGAAATTGTCCCCACCTATTACTATGCTCCTTCCGCTAAGGAGCGGGAAAAAACTACAGTTTAATTTGAAAGCCTCCGATTTTTGAAAAGTCGGAGGCTTTTTGTATGGAAAAGTGGGGAGATGGAAATCCTATCGAAAAAAGGAGGATTTCTTATGCCACAAAATCATGCGGATATGAAAAAGGAAGAACGGGAGGATCTGATCGAACTGGGATCGGATCTGACCAGTTCATCTGCTGGAAGAATCTATACCTTGACCATCATCGGGCAGGTAGAGGGACATCAAGTTCTGCCGGAAAATTGTAAGACGACGAAATACGAGCACGTGTTACCATTGCTGGCAGGGATCGAAGAAAGTGAGGATATTGATGGGCTTCTGCTGCTGCTCAATACAGTGGGCGGAGACATTGAGGCTGGGCTTGCCATTGCTGAAATGATCGCCGGTATGAAAAAACCCACGGTATCGCTGGTCCTTGGGGGTGGACATTCCATCGGCATTCCCTTGGCGGTGAGTACAAAAAAGTCATTCATCACGCCAACGGCAAGTATGACGGTACACCCAGTGCGCATGACAGGCCTCGTGGTGGGAGCGCCCCAGACCTTCCGGTATTTCCAGCGGATCCAGGAGCAGATCGCAGAATTTGTGACGGCAAATTCAAAAATATCGAAAGCGGAGTTTGAACATTATATGATGGCGACAGGGGAGATGGCAACAGACGTGGGGACCATACTCTATGGAAAGGAAGCGGTGGCCTCGGGACTGATCGACAAGTTGGGAGGCTTGAATGACGCCCTTGCTGCACTGCATAAAATGATTGGAAGGCAGAAAAAAGAGCAATTGGCCCAAAATCAGTGACAATTTTCAAATAGGACTGGAAATTTCCTGTTGAATATGCTATCATAAAATGAAATCTTATGTAAAGGAGGAGTGGGAATGGCTTGGAACTGGCTGGAAAGCCTTGCATACGGAGCGATATCTGGTTTCTCGGAGTTTTTGCCCATATCCTCCGACCTACATAGAACGCTGTTTCGCACACTCACGGGAATGCCAACGGACACGGGGCTTATGCGCCTTGCGGTGCATATTGGCGCAATGCTTGCGTTGCTGACCTTCTGCCGTGGCAGGATGGGAAAACTTCTGAGGGAAAGACGCATTGCCGCAGTCCCGGCCAGACGACGGAAACGCCAGCCGGATATTGCTAGCTTGATGGAGCTGCGGCTGCTGAAAATTGCGGCGCTCCCATTGGCGTTGTCGTGTGTTTTGTATCCACTGCTCAACCGGTACTTGGATCAACTCTGGGCCATGGGGCTGCTTGCGATCGGAAACGGCTTTTTGGTGTTACTGCCCCAATATAGAATGCGGGCCAATAAGGACGCACGGAGTCTGTCTGCTCTGGACGCTCTGCTGACGGGGCTTGCCGGCGCTTTGGGTGTGATACCGGGCCTGTCCTATGTTACAGCACTGACTTCGGTCGGTCAAATGCGTGGAATGGACAGGCAATTTTGTGTAAACTTCTCATGCCTGCTGTTGATCCCAGTGTTGTTGTGCCTGTGTCTGGGAGATGGCTGGATGATGTTAAATGGATCAGGAATTGCTGCACCGTGGTATTGCGCTGTGACGGCGCTTGTATGTGCTTACGCTGCGGCTACTGCCGCAATTCAGCTTATGCGTTTTCTGGCAGTGCGGGCTGGCTTTGGTGCCTTTGGCTATTACTGCTGGGGTGTGGGAATGCTCGGCTGTATGCTGTATTTGATCGGATAATGTGAAGGAGGTAGCTCATGGCTGAGAAAAAAGCGTCCCAAGCGGCAAAGGCTGCGGCGACGAAAAATACAGGTTCCGGCAAAGCGAAAAAGGGGACCCAGACGAAGAAAAAAACAGAGGGAAGCAAAAGCACCCAGGTGCCTGTTCGATTGATCACATCTCTGGTCAGCCTCGGTTGCTTCATTCTGTTCCTGATTGCGTTTCTAAACCCGGAGGGCATGATCGTCCAGCTCTTTGAAACGGTAGTCGTGTCCATGATCGGCAGGGCAGCGTTTTATGTAGCGATCCCGGCGCTGCTGTACTTATTCGTGATCCAGGCATTCAGCGGAAAGCGTCCTGTGATCGGACGTAGTGTTTGTCTGCTGTGTTTTATTGCCATCTGTGGCTGTATTTCCCAGCTGTGCTTGCTTCTGAACGAGGCCAATGCGCTGCCTTCGGACGCAGCAGAGATGATAAAAGCACTGGTATCTGGTGCCGCAGAGGGAAAAACAGCAGGATTGCTGTGCGGTGGCATTGCCATCATTTTCCAGTTGCTGCTGGGAACAACACTGTCGTTCATCGCCTTTGGTGTTGCGGCGCTCCTAACGTTGCTGGGAGCCTTTCAGGTGACCATTCCCAGCATTATTCGTGCGGTTCAGAACCGCCCTCGGGCGGACTGGGAAGACTTGGAGCCGGAGGTGCAGGAGCCTGCTGCTGTGGTGGTGAACCATCTGGCGAACAAGCGGATCGAGTATGTGGAAAATAAACGCCGGACGCAAAATGAGCAGCTGGAGCTGGATATGACGCAGACGGAGTCTGCGCCTAAGCGGCGTGCAAAAAATAAGGTCGCTGATTTCATGAGTCAGGTGGATGCGGATGTATCTGCGCCTGTTGCAGCTGCAAAGGACGGTATGACCGGAAATGCAGATGTGGATCTGATTTTGGAAAACAAGCCGATACCGCATGTCGTCCAGCCGGTTGCTGAAAAGGTACCGGAAAATACCGTTACCATCGAAGATGTGCCCGCAGAAATGACACCGTTCCAAAAGGCCCCTACCGAGACCGTGGAAGAAGCAAAGCCGGAAGTGTTGCCGGAGGTGGCCGAGACGGTGGAACAGATCACCCAGAACAACGCCAAGGTCACAGCCAAAGAGGCGCAGGAGTCTGCGGCACAGGTGGCTGCGGAGATCGCCCAGGCCCAGCAGCAGGTGAAGCAGGAATATTGCTTCCCGCCCATCGATCTGCTGAACCGGGGGGATAGGGGCACCACTGATGCTACCATGGAAATGCGTGAGAATACCCGCCGGCTGAATGAGACCCTGGCCAGCTTTAAAATCGAGGCGCATATCATCAATGTGACCCGAGGCCCCAGCGTGACCCGGTATGAAGTGGAATTGGACAAGGGTGTACGGCTGAACAAGCTGACCACCTGCGCAGATGATATCGCTCTAAGTTTGGGCGCATCCGGCGTTCGTATCGCTGCTGTCCCTGGAAAAATCTCTGTGGTGGGTATTGAGGTACCCAATCGTGCGGTGACGACTGTTTCCCTGCGGGAGGTCATCGATTCGCCGGAATTCGCCAGAGCAAAATCCAAGTCCTCGTTCTCCGTGGGCAAGGACATTGGTGGTAGCTGTATCGTTGGTAATATCGCAAAGCTGCCCCACATGCTCATTGCCGGTACCACCGGTTCCGGTAAATCCGTGTGTATGAACTCCATCATCATCAGCCTGCTGTATAAGGCAAGTCCTGAGGATGTGAAGCTCATCATGGTGGACCCCAAGATGGTGGAGTTGGGCATTTATAACGGCATTCCCCATTTGCTGATCCCGGTGGTTACGGACCCCAAGAAGGCAGCCGGTTCTCTGCAATGGGCGGTGACGGAAATGATGCGCCGTTACAAGGCCATGTCCGATGCCGGTGTGCGGGATCTGGAGTCCTACAAC
This sequence comes from uncultured Oscillospiraceae bacterium, assembly GCA_964528715.1. GTDB lineage: Bacteria > Bacillota > Clostridia > Oscillospirales > Oscillospiraceae > Faecousia. The sequence goes on from CAZGTR010000006.1 coordinate 7,960, forward strand.
AGCATTGTGGAAGCAGAAGGGGAAGGCCAAAAGTTACCCCAAGTGGTGGTCATCATCGATGAGCTGGCAGACCTCATGCTGGTTGCAGCGAAGGAAGTAGAAGAATCTATTTGTCGTATTGCCCAGATGGGCCGTGCGGCGGGCATTCACCTGATCATTGCTACCCAGCGTCCCTCTGCGGACGTGATCACGGGCCTTATGAAGGCAAATATCCCCTCCCGGATCGCCTTTGCAGTGGCCTCCGCCATGGAATCGCGGATCATTCTGGATACCCAGGGCGCTGAAAAGCTGGTGGGCAAGGGCGATATGCTCTATGCGCCCATTGGTATGGGCAAACCGGTGCGTGTCCAGGGCTGTTTCGTCAGTGACGCTGAGGTGGAAAAGGTCGCTACGTATGTCAAAGAGCATTACATGACCACCTACGACCAGGCGGTCATGGAGGAAATCGACCGGAAGGCCGCTCAGTCTGGCACAGGAAAAACAAATACACCGGAAGCTGAAGCAACGGCTGAAGAACTGGATGGGGATGAAATGCTCCCCCAGGCGGTGGATGTGATATTGGAGACCGGACAGGCATCTGTCTCTATGCTCCAGCGACGGCTGAAGCTGGGCTATGCACGGGCAGCCCGGATCGTGGATGAGATGGAGGAAAAGGGTATCGTTGGCCCATTCCAGGGCAGTAAGCCCCGGACGATCCTAATCACCAAGGAGCAGTGGCAGGCCCAGCGGGGTGGAGAAGACCGTCAAATGGATTTTGACGATCTGGAGGAAACTGTTGAGGAACCAACAGAATAAGCCACTTTCTGCGAAAACAGATAAAAGAGATACTTATGACTGAATTTATCATTGGACTTTGCAATGTCACCGGATGGCTGCTGTCTGCGTTTTGCTGTTATTGGGTGATCTATACTGTGGTGGGGGTGTTTACCACCCGCCGATTTCCAAAGACGGAACATCAGCACCGCTATGCCATCGTCATTGCTGCACGAAATGAGGAGCGGGTACTGGGCCATTTGCTGGATAGCATTTCTGCCCAGGATTACCCCCGGGAAATGCTGACGGTGTTTGTGGCGGCAGATAACTGCACGGACGCTACCGCACAGGTGGCTCGTGCCCACGGGGCCATCTGCTATGAACGGCAAGACACGAAGCACTGCACCAAGGGCTATGCACTGCAATTTCTCTTTGACCGCATTCGTCGAGACTATGGCATTGATCAATTCGAGGGCTATTTCATCTTCGATGCGGATAATCTTCTGAAAACGGACTATATTACCCGGATGAATGAGGCTTTTGATGCCGGAGAGCGGGTCATTACGTCCTATCGCAATACGAAAAACTTTTCACAAAACTGGATCTCGGCTGCGTGGGGACTGCACTGGCTGCGTACCATACGGCTGGAACACCGGGCACGGTCTGTTTTTCACCTGGCGACCCGTATTCAAGGCACTGGATTGCTGGTGGGGCAGGAACTGCTTCGGGATGGGTGGAATTACACCTGTCTGACTGAGGACCGGGAGCTGTCTGCGGATGCGGTACTGGCGGGCTATGCTGTTTCCTATTGCGATGCGGCAGAGTTCTATGACGAACAGCCTACCTCCTTGCGCATTGCGGTGCGGCAACGAAATCGCTGGTCCAAGGGTCATTTGCAGGTGCTAAAAAAATCTGGCTGGAAGCTGCTGCGGGGCGTATTCACCGGAAAGGGTTTGCGGCAGCGGTTCATGGCGTATGATATGTTCTTCATCTGCTTTCCCCGGAGTCTGACTCGGGTGATTATCGATGTTGTGCGCCTGCTGGTGGCCTTGTGGCTTTGGCTTGCAACAAAAGAAAGCTTCAGTGTGTTTGGTGCGGCGCTGCTTTCCTGGTTTGCCGGGATCGGCAGCCGGTATCTGTCCAATATTTTTGCTGCCGTCTACGTGTTTTTGACCGAGGGGCGGCGCATTGAGAAAATGCCGTGGTACAAATATGTTTTCAATTGCTTGATGTTCCCAATGTTCGACGTCATCGGCAGAATATCCATGGTATATGCCCTGTTCATGCGTGTGGATTGGAAACCCATTCCCCATTCTTATGCCGTGACCATTGATCAGATGGAGAACTGAATCGCATATAAAATCCCACATTCCAGATCGGAATGTGGGATTTTTGTCACTTCATGAGTTCGTCTGTGAGCTTTAGGATCTGGGGGGCGATTTTTTTGCGTTCCTGCCGGAGCGTGCGCTGATACAGTGGATATGCACAGGCCAGAAGCGCCATGCCTGCAAGTCCAAGGATGATCCCAACTGGCATGGAAAGATTGCCAAGCAGCTGCCCAAATTCGGACATGACCAGGCTCATACCAAAGCCCATGACAAGGGTGCCACAGATCCCGGCGGTGAGAGCTACGGTATTGGCTTTTCTGCTGACAGAAGCGTCCAATGCCCGCAGCTGTTCCATTTTGTCTGCTTCCCGTGGCAGATACTTTTGACGGATCGATTCCACTTCTGCCTGCTGCGGGGCGGAGTAGGTCATTTTAAATGTTTCGTTATTATTCATATTGTAACTCCAAAGATTTGATGGATTTGCTGGCATGGACGATCATATAAATCGCCATGGAGACAATGAACAGGGAAACGGCACAGCCGCTGATCCCAAGAAAAAGTCGCTGGGTCAGTGGGGACATGGAGCCGTTATGGAACGTGATGAGCATGGTGCTTTCCAGTGTCAGCATGGATACCAGCGCTGCTGCCAGAGAGATGTCCTTCGAAGCGGAAAACACCGGACTGCCCAGACGGCGGTACTTGATCACATTGACGATGGACATGGTTAATGTGGTGAATGTATGGGCAGCCATGGAAATGGTTGTGATCTCATGGTGGCGCATGGTGCGGCCTTGCATGACCATGTAAAAGATGATCACAGTCAGAGCAAGGTTCATCACTAGGAAAACGATACCGCAGGAACGGTATAGTCCGAATTCCCGGCGCAGCCACTGGCCTGGCTCATGATGAACGGTATAGTGTGCCAAAGAAAGGCGCATGAGGGCAAGGGAGGCATAATAGACCGATAGAGCGTAGAACCAGAGAGAATGATGATAAATACCCAAGCTCAGCTGGAAGATGGCATAAATGCCATTCCAGACCAAAGTGCCAATGAGGGTCACACTGATCCGAAAACGCCGGTCACGGATCCAACGACGGGCAAGAGGATCCCGGCGCCGAAAGTTTTGGATCCGATGGATCAGATCCGGAATGCCACAGCACCAGACGGTCAGGGTATAGGCGGACAGCACGTATGCCCCAATGCGGAGCGGATGATTTTCCGGAAGATTGATAAAAGCGGCGATCAGACCTGCCGTGGCAACGACAAGTAGAAAAATCAGCATCCATAGGGGCAGAAAGAGAAACTTTTTCCAGTGCTTTTTCAAATTCATGGATGGTTCCTCCTGATTTTGACAGTGAAGGTGGAACCTTCCCCCTGGGTGCTCTCTACGCTGATCTCACCCTGGAGAATGTCTACCACCTGCTTTACCAGAGCAAGACCCAGGCCGTTTCCTTGGGTGGCATGGGAAGTATCCCCTTGATAGAATTTATCAAATATGTGCCTGCCGACTTCTGCGCTCATACCGCAGCCGGTGTCGCTGACCTGGATATTAACGTAGTCATCGTCGGCAGCCAGACTGACTCGGACCTGTCCTCCGGGGGGCGTGAACTTGAATGCATTGGAAAAAAGATTGCACCAGACCAGAGAAAGCAGCTCCCGATCTGAGCATAGCATTACATTGTCATCAATGTCCGTATCCAGAGAGATGTTTGCTGCCTCCCAGATGTTTTCATATTGCAGAAGATTTTCGCACAACTGCTCACTTAGATCGAATAATTCCGACTTCGGATAGATCTGCTGGTTTTCCAGCCGGTTCAGCTTGAGAATGTTGGTGACCATATCGGCCATGCGCCGGGATCCGTCTGTGACGCCCTTGGCGTATTCTATCCGCTGATCATTGCTCAGATCCGGTGCTTGAAGCAGGGTGCCGTAATTCTGAATGACGGAAAGAGGCGTCTTCATCTCGTGAGATACATTGGCAATGAAATCGGTGCGCAGTGTCTCTACGCTTTCCAGTTCTTGAGCCATGCGGTTGAAACAATGGGCGATCTGGTCGAAGGTGTCATCCCCAAGGGTATTTTGGGCGGGAATGCGCACAGAGAAATCTCCCTGCATGATTTTTTCTGCTCCCGCCACAATGCGTCGGACAGGTTTTTCTACGGTGCGTTTCCGACGGAGTGCGTCGATGGTGGTGAACAGGACACTTAGAAGTGCTACATTGAGGAAGGTCAGCTTGGCTGCCATGTTTAGATCTTCTGCTGTCAGAGTGATGTTCATGCTTTCGGTCAGGGTGGAAACGAACAGGCTCATGCAACAGGTGGTCACGAAAGCAACCAGAAGAAAGAAAAGCAGATAATGATAAACAGCACGAAAAAAGTGATGCCCTTGAAGCGGTCGCTTCATTTGATCACCGCCTTATAGCCAAGACCATGGACTGTCTTGATCTCGAAATCCTCACAGTTTGCCAGCTTTGAGCGGAGCTTGGTCATGTAGACATCCACGGCTCTGGGGGCCGTATCCGTGTCTGCATCCCAGAATTCGTCCATCAGCTGGGTGCGGGTAAAAGTTTTCTTGGGATAGCTTAAAAGCTTATAGAGAATGGAAAACTCACGATTGGTCAGATTGATCTCGTTCTCGCCCAAGTATGCAGTGTGCTCATCTGCGTCCATCTGGAAACTACCGATCTCCAGCTTTCGGCTTGACGCAATTTTGGCACGGCGCAGCAATGCACCAATGCGCAAGAAAAGCTCATCCAGATCAATGGGCTTGACCATGTAGTCGTCAATGCCAATGCGAAAGCCACGTTGCTTGGCTGCAAGGTCATCCCGAGCGGTTATAAAGAGAATGGGGATCTCTTTGTTGGTCTCCCGGACGGTGCGGGCAAACTCAAAGCCGTCGATACCCGGCATCATGATATCAGAAACGATCAGATCATAGATCTGCTCATAAAGTGCGTCAAATGCTTCCGTGGCGCTGTGACAGCCAAAGGCTTCGTAGCCGCTGGAATTCAAAAAAGCGCAGACTGTGTGATTCAGCGCACGATCATCTTCCACTACCAAAATCTTGAACATAGGTCACCTCCGTAGGGTCATGAAAGTTATGATACCATGAAATTGTTAAGATTTTGTTTGCATTTTGGTAAAAATTGAATTTTTTATTTCCGGGGCGCCATTGGAAGGCATATGAAGCGCCGGTGAGCATAGGCTTGGGTAGGAGTGATGCGAATGAATTGTCAATGGAACAAACTGCTTGCCATCCTGCCGCCTTCATTGAGAGGGGATGTGGACAGGCTTGGAAAAGATACCTTACAGGAGCTGCGTCTGCGGTTGGGGGAGCCTGGTAGGCTCCATGGTACGCATGGGGATCAGATATTGCCGGGAACGGTTACGCAAGATGATATTGTATTTGTGGTCAACACGGCAAGTCGCTATTCACCCTGGGCAGCGTCGACGATCTCAAGCGGATATCTGACAGCGCCAGGGGGGCACAGGATCGGCCTAGGCGGCAGGTGTGTCATACAAAACGGAGAGATCTGCGCTATGCGGGAGCTGACGTCTCTTTGCATACGGGTGGCACGCTGTTTTCCAGGGATCGGAGCTGGAGCACCGGTGACGGGGTCGTTGCTGATCCTTGGCCCCCCCGGGGCAGGAAAAACGACCCTGCTTAGGGATCTGATTCGTATCCGCTCACAGCAGGGACAAACAGTCGCTGTGGTGGATGAGCGGGGAGAACTTTTCCCTGGGCCGGAATTTTCGAAAGGGATCAATATGGACGTGCTCACAGGGTGCGCCAAAGGCGTGGGGATCGATATGGCACTGCGGACCCTTGCACCCAAGTGTATTGCGGTGGACGAGATCACATCCACCGCAGATTGCGACTCCATAACAGCAGCCTGCTGGTGCGGCGTTGAGTTACTTGCGACAGCTCATGCTTCCTCCGGTGCAGATCTGTTGAGGCGAAAGATATACCGCCCATTGGTGGAAAGTGGGGCATTCACCAGGGCGCTGGTTCTATCGTCAGAACAACGCTGGCATTTGGAGGAGGTGACGTGATGATAAAGGTAATGGGAGCGCTGCTGATCGTGCTGGGCTGCGGCGGCTATGGCCTAATGTTGTCAGCAACACACAGGCAGGAAGTTAAGGGGCTTAGGCAGCTTCGACTGGCGCTGGAAACGATGGAAGCGGAATTGGGATACCGGATGACACCACTACCGGAATTGTGCCGCTTGGGAGCGGAGAAAACCACAGGGCAATTAAAGGAAGCACTGACAGCATTTGCCCGGGAGCTGGACAAGCAGAGTACATCCAAGGCAGAAGAATGTATGGATACGGTATTGGCGAAAAGCAGAGATCTGCCTTGTCAGTGCGCTGCGATGCTGAAAACCTTGGGCAGTTCCTTTGGACGATTTGATCTGGAGGGTCAGCTGAAAGCGCTGGCTGCCTGCCGGGGAGAATGTGCCCAGCGCTTGGAAGAACTGGAATGTGATCAGACACAGCGCCTGCGGGATTATCGAACCTTGAGCTTTTGCGCAGGTGCGGCTCTGGCAATCTTACTGTTTTGAGTATGGATATTGATCTTGTATTTAAAATTGCCGCAATTGGCATTATCGTATCGATCTTGAACCAGGTGCTGTCACGCTCCGGGCGGGAAGAACAGGCTACCATGACGACGCTGGCGGGTCTTGTGGTGGTGCTGATGATGGTCGCCCGGAAAATTGCGGAGCTGTTTGAACTGGTCAAGACACTTTTTGAGTTTTGATAGAACGGTTCTGGCAGGCAGCTGCTGCTGTGATGGTGGCGGTAATGCTGTGGAGCGTCGTTAACCGCCAGGGAAAAGATTTCGGCCTCCTGCTGAGCTTGACGGTCTGCTGCATGGTCCTGGCAGCTATGGGCAGCTTCCTTGAACCAGTGGTAGATCTTCTTAGAAAACTGGAAGAAGTGGGAAATCTGCAGCCGGAGTGGCTTCAGGTGCTGCTGAAGAGCGTGGGAATTGGAGTGGTCGTGGAGATGGCTTCCTTGATCTGTACGGATGCCGGAAATGGCGCAATGGGGAAGGCGTTGCAGGCCCTTGGCAGTGTGGTGATTCTTTGGCTGTCTATTCCGCTTTTTAATGCCATTTTGGAGCTGTTACAGCAAATCATGGGGGAAGTATGAGAAAACTACCAATGATACTTATGCTGCTGATCCTGCTGGCGGTGCCGGTGTCAGCGCTGGATTTTCAAGCACCGGAGGTAACGGGAGAAGCAGCAGACAGAGTGCCGGAGGATACGACCAGTTTTTCCAAAGGTTTACTGGAAATCGGGAGACAGGCCCTTGTGTCACTTCAACCGGAACTAAAGGAAGCGGCAGGGGTCAGTCTATCGGTCATGGCAGTAGTGCTGTTGACCTCACTGGTCAATGGAATGCCCGGAAAGAGTGAAAATGTTATTCGCCTGGTCTGTACACTGGCTCTGGGGGTATTGCTTCTGAACAATGCCTCCACACTGATCCGTTTGGGCGGGAATACGGTGGAGGAGCTGAGTGACTATGGAAAGCTGCTCCTGCCTGCCATGACTGGAGCACTTGCGGCTCAAGGCGGGACGGGGAGCGCAGCTGCGCTATATGCCGGAACGGCTGTATTTGATGCATTGCTCAGCAGCTTGATCGGTAAACTGCTGGTGCCGCTGGTCTATGTATTTATCGCACTGGCGATTGCAAATGCGGCAACAGGGGCGGAATTGCTGAAAAAACTCCGGGACTTTATAAAATGGCTCATGACCTGGGCGTTGAAAACGGTCCTTTATGTTTTTACGGCTTATATGAGCATTACAGGCGTTATCAGCGGGGCGACGGACGCTGCAACAGTCAAAGCAGCAAAGCTGACCATATCCGGTACCGTCCCGGTGGTGGGAGGGATCCTTGCGGACGCATCGGAGGCGGTGATCCTTAGTGCTGGGGTGATGAAAAACGCTGTTGGGGTATACGGCCTGTTGGCAGTGGCGGCGATCTGGATGACACCGTTCGTTAAAATCGGTCTTCAATACTTGGTCCTAAAACTGACTGCCACAGTCTGTGGAATCTTTGGTGTTAAACAGGCCTCAGAGCTTGTTTCGGATTTTTCCGCAGCAATGGGGATCCTGCTTGGTATGACTGGTGCAGTGAGCTTTTTGCTGCTGATCAGCACGGTGTGTATGATGAAGGGGATGGGATAATGCGTGCCCTGGGTGAATACCTTATTGGCGTAGCGGCAGCAGCGATCCTCTGCGGTGTTGTCAATTCGATTGCCCCAAGGCAGGGGATGATGGCACAGACCATGAAGCTGTTATTGGGTTTGCTTATGGTGCTGTCTGTCTTACGGCCCTGGGTGGATATCTCGATGGAGGATCTGTTCGGCTGGATGGATCAGATCACCATTGAGGGAGAACAGGTTGTGACCGATGGAGCTGCTGCTGGAGATCAAGCGTATCGGGAAGTCATAATCCAGAGGGTGGAAGCATATATCTTGGAGGAAGCCAAAGGGCTTGGGGCGGATATACAGGTGCAGGTTGAACTGTCTGGTGAACAGCTCCCAACTCCGATCCGGGCAAGGGTTTCTGGTGCGCTGTCTCCCTATGCAAAGGAAAAATTGACGCAGCTGCTGACAGATGAGCTGGGTATCAGCCGGGAGGAGATACAATGGAACTGAAATTGCAGCCTAAGCAATGGTTTAAATTGCTGGAAAAGTACAAGTATCTGGTGCTGGTGGTACTCATAGGGGTGGTACTAATGTTGCTCCCCACCCAGAGCAGCAATGAGGAAACTGTGCAGCAGCGAAGCGAGCAAGAACAGGAGATCAACATATCGCAGCAGCTGGCAGACATCCTTGCCAAGATAAATGGAGTGGGAAAGGTAGAGGTGATGCTCACCCAGGCCTCGGGAGAACAGACGATTTATCAAACGGATGACAGTGCAGGAGACAGCGGATCCGGACGGCAGGATACGGTGATCATCACAGACCAAAACCGAGGGCAAAGTGGACTTGTATTGCAGGTGAATGCCCCCAAATACCGAGGTGCGATCGTTGTGTGCCAAGGTGCGGACAGTGCAACCGTGCGCCTTGCTGTCATCGACGCTGTATCAAAAGTGACGGGGCTGGATTCCAGCCGGATATCAGTGGTGAAAATGAAATGATTGGAGGAATCTTTATGAAAACCTGGAAGAAAAACATTATGGCAGCTGCGGTATTGCTGGTGGTGTGTGCTGGGATCTACATGAACTGGATGTATTCCAACACTGAAAATGTGGATGATCTGACGGATAAGCTGGATGCAGAAACGGTGCTGTCTCCTGGCGGTGTTCAGATCGATGCAGATGACGAGCAGGTGAGCGCAGATACGGGAACGGACTATTTTGCGGCAGTCCGTCTCTCCAGACAGGAGGCCAGAGACTCGGCGGTGAATTTATTGCAGGAGGCTATGGCTTACGGTGACGGCTCAAATAATGAGGCTTCCAGCGCACAGTTGGAGCAGATCGTCCAGACGGCCCTTTGTGAAGCTCAGATCGAAAGCCTGATCATCGCAAAAGGGTATACTGACTGCGTTGCTTATATGACGGATAACGGTATTTCGGTTGCTGTGGCAGTGCCGGAGGGTGGAATGAAGGAAGAAGATGTGGCAGTGATCGCAGATATCATCATCACTCAAACCTCTTTTGCGATGGAAGATATCCGGGTAGTGGAGGTGCAATAAGAAAAGGGCTACTGCCATGAGGCAGTAGCCCTTTTCCAGTCTGTCAAAAAACTACCAATACTCCCTGATTTGTGATATAATATTC
>CAZGTR010000007.1:0-17130 GCA_964528715.1 uncultured Oscillospiraceae bacterium
TATTTATTTAATCGATATCGGAGAAAAATGGTACCTTATAAGAAATGAGAACAGTAGACGGGGTGAGTTGCGTGGAACGGAAAAAAATACTGCTGATCGCACCGGTTTTGGATATCGGCGGGGCCGAGAAGGTCGTGCGGGATATCGCATGGTATGCCGATCCTGGTAAATTTGAAGTACAGCTGCTGATCCTGCGGGAGAAAGTGGGACTTTATGAGCAGCAGCTGCTGGAAAAAGGTTGCAAGAGCGTTCATGTCCCCGAGCCATCGGAAAATTATGCCGCCTATTTTCGTTCTCTGCTGCGTTTGATGAGACAGGAGCGGTATCATGCTGTCCATGTGCATACCATGTTCAGTGCCGGTTGGGCAATGCTGGCTGCAAAGATCGCAGGAGTCCCGGTTCGGGTGTGCCACGCCCATTCCGCACTGACGGATGGGAAAAGTCTGGTAAAAACGGTTTACGAAGCAGTCATGCGGGCACTGATATTGTCCTGCTCTACGGATCTGGTCGCCTGTGGCGTGAAAGCCGGACAGCGGCTGTATGGAGAGAACGTGTTTGCCAGAAAAGGGCAGCTGGTACTCAATGGGATCGATGTCCCGGCTTTTGCCTATTGCAGCGAAAACAGAAATGCGATCCGGCAGCAGCTTCGCATGGAAAACGGCTGGATCATCGGTCATGCAGGCCATCTGGCAGAGGTGAAAAATCAGTCATTTTTGTTGGAACTCATGCTGCTGATTTTGGAAAAACGGCCCAATGCCCATCTGCTTCTGCTGGGCGAGGGACCGGATCGGCCCATGCTGGAGAAAAAGATCCGGGAAATGGGACTGGAAAAGTGTGTGACTATGACGGGAAATGTGACCAATGTGGCGGCATATTTGAGCGCCATGGATGTGTTCGTTTTCCCATCTCTGTATGAGGGCTTGCCGCTGTCTATTTTGGAGGTGCAGGCCAACGGTTTGCCCTGTGTGATCTCAGACAGGGTGCCGGAGGATGTCTTTTTGACAGAACTGATCCACCCGCTGTCCCTTGAGGCACCGCCGGAAAGGTGGCGGGATGAGATATTGGGGGCAGAGCGCCAGCAGCCGGAGCACTATAACCGGCAGTTACAGAATTCTGCCTACACAGTGGAAAATGCAATGGAGAAAATCTATCGGATCTATGAGAGGAAATGACTATGACCTTTAAATGCTTAGCGGGCAAGATCTTGTATAATTTGATCGGAAAACGTATGCCATTGTCGGATGCGACGATAAACTTTGGGAGCAAAAAGGTACGGGCATTGTGCGGTAGATTAATGCTTGAGCATTGCGGGAAACACGTTAATATTGAAAAAGGCGCCCGATTTGGTACCCAGATATCTCTGGGGGACTATTCGGGAATTGGCGTGAACGCATTTTTAGCAAATCATATAACAATCGGTAATGGCGTTATGATGGGACCGGAGTGCATGATGTTTACATCTAACCATGGTTTTGCGGATGTTTCTGTGCCAATGTGGAAACAGCCGTTTTCAGATCCAAAACCGATCGTAATCGGAAACGATGTTTGGATCGGGGCCAGAGTGACGATCATGCCAGGTGTATGTGTGGGAGATGGAAGCGTTATCGGAGCGGGTTCGGTTGTGACCCATGATGTACCGCCGTACAGTATCGTTGCGGGAAATCCAGCAAAGGTGATACGAAGCCGAAAATAAAGGAAAAAGAAAATGATCAAGATATTATTTTTCATTGATACGACGCTGGCAAGTGGCGGCGCTGAAAAGGTATTGCGTGAGCTGGTCAATAACATGGATCAAACAGTCTTTGATATTACGGTGTATACCGTGTGGCCGGAGGACGCAGAAAAGTATCTGGCAACTGGGATCCGCTATAAATCTATGTTTTCAAGGAAAAACAAATGGAATAGGGTGCGCTTTCGGATCGAGACAGCTTTAGAGCAGACATATAGACGGTATATTAAAGACGATTACGACATCGAGGTGGCCTATTTGGAGTGCGCACCGACAAAAATCATTTCTGCGTCAAATAATGATCGTGCGTTGAAACTGGCGTGGGTACATTGTGACTTGAAAAAACTGACAAGCAACCCGGAAAAATTCGTCAAAAAATGCAAAAATTGGTATCATAAATTTGATCGAGTCGTGTGTGTGTCTAAAACTGCCAGGGAGAGCTTTATGGAACTGTTTGGCACAAACCCAAAGTCCTGCGTATTGCATAATACAGTGGATGACGCTGCGATCCGATTAAAGGCTACAGATGTACGTGTACAAACTGGTTATCGAGAAAAAATGACTATCGTGACGGTGGGACGGATGTACAGCCCGAAAAGCTATGATCGGCTTCTGGAAGCACATCGGCAGCTGATACAGCAGGGGTATGATCACGATTTGTGGATTTTAGGTGAAGGGCCGGATAGGCCAGCGTTGGAACGCTTTGTTAGGGAAAATGGTCTGGAAGGTACGGTGTTTATGCCGGGCTTTCAGCAGAATCCCTATACCTATCTCAAGGCGGCGGATGTGGTGGTCTGTTCATCCCGCTATGAGGGGTTCAGCACGATGGTGACAGAGGCGCTGATCCTGGGCAAGTGCGTGGTGACCACGGATTGCGCCGGGATGGACGAGCTGTTGGGTGACAGCGAGTTTGGCCTGATCACGGAAAATTCTACCCAGGGCATTTACGAGGGATTAAAAAAAGTGCTGGATGATCCCGCTTTGCGCCGAGACTACGAAGAAAAGGCAAAAGTGCGGGGGGAACAGTTTTCAAAAATCAAAGCCGTTGCGGCAACGCAGGAATTTTTCTGCCGCTGCCTGGAGGAAAAGCGGCGCTGAGCGAAACAAGGAGAACCCATGAGCGTTTATGTATTTATCATTCTGGCGACCCTGATCCTGGGTTGGCTGATGCCCCAAAAAGGGGAAAAACGAAAACAGTATATTTTCGTCATGGCGGTGATTCATGCATTCATTCTGGGCTTTCGCTATCAGTATCTGACCGGCGACTTGATGAAATATCAGTGGAACTATGCCAATTTGTATGATAAGGGCTGGTTTAGCGAAGATGTCTTGCAAGGCGGAAGAAATGCGGGCTTTTTCCTGCTGATGAAGCTGGTGGCATTGATCTTTAATAACCAGTTTCAGCCGTTTCTGGTGATCCTGGCGGTATTTAGCGCCGTCGTGGTGGCGGTGGTGATCTACCGCTATTCGCCAGCACCCTGGATGAGCTATCTGGTGTGGAACTGTCTGGGTTTTTACATCTTTGGGTTCAGCGCCATTAAGCAGGCGCTGGCCATGAACTTTGTTATGCTGGCGTTCATTGGCATTGCGGAGCGAAAGTTGTCCTTTTATCTGATCATGATGGCGCTGGCAGGCCTTATTCATACCCCGGCGTTGATCTTTTTGCCGGCGTACTGGCTGGCGCAGCAGCGGGTGAGTATATGGACGATCCTGCTCTATGTGGCTCTGGGCATTGCCATGAGCATATTCAGAAGCCAGTTTGTGGAGTTCATTATGTCCTTTTACTACGAGGAGGATGCCCTGGAGATCGCAACCGGTGAGATCGGAAACCGGTTCATTATGATCTGTCTGTTCTGTGTGTTCGGGGTCCTGTTTCGGGGTTTTAAGGGGCGAACATTCAGCAATTTGATCCACTTGATGGCGATAGCGGCGATCTTGCAGATGTTGGCTGGCTTCAATAATGTGTTCACCCGGCTGACGGACTATTATCTTCAGCTGTCGATCCTTTATATCCCGATGATCTTCTTTGAACGGGAAGATCGTCCGATGCCCCGGGGATTGGAGCCGGTGCTACCCTTTACAAAGCGGAGTCTTTGGGTCATGGCGGGGGTTTTGTCACTATTTCTGCTGTGGTTTTATAATACCTATATTATTGGCGCCACCATTGACTCGGCGGTGGATAACTATTTGAATTTCCGGTTTATGTGGGATGTGAAATGATGAAGTATAGTGTGATCATACCGGTGTACAACTGCGCTGGCTATCTGCGCAGCTGCGTGGAGAGTTTTCCCCTTGAACGGACAGATCTGGAGCTGGTGCTGATCGACGACGGTGCTACCGATGGTTCCGGGGCGCTGTGCGACCAGTTGGCCCGGGAATATGGTTGCGTGCGGGTGCTCCATCAGCAAAATGGCGGTGTTTCCGCCGCCCGGAACAGGGGCATTGCTGAGGCCCGAGGCCAATATCTGCTGTTTGCGGACGCTGATGATACGGTGGATGGGGAGAAGCTGGTGAAGCTTTTGGATTTGTTTCCGGAGACTGGGGAGGATCTGGCAACTTTTGGTGTGCTTTTTGATTATTACCACAAAGAAAAGCAATATCGCTCAGATCTGCTGGCCTATCCCCTGGCGGAAATACTGTCGCCGGAAGCATGGGGGCAGGATTTTGTGAAGCTGTATCTATGTAATGTATGGAGTGCAGCCTGGAACAAAGTGTTCAAAAAGGAGATCATCCAGCAATATCAGTTGTCCTTTTCCACGGAAATGTTCCTCTACGAGGATATGGAATTCGTGTTGCGGTATCTGGCCCATTGCGGCGATATCTACAATATGCCGCTGGGGATCTACCACTACCGTCAGAGCGAGGACGAAGGCAACGCCGGGCGGCGGCTGAAGCGCATTGCCCATTTGCCGGAATTGATAGTGCAACTGGAGCGGGCAATGGATACCTTGGGGGAGAACGTTCCCCAAGTGCAGCGGCAGGAAGTGCTGCTGCGGTTATATCTGGTCCTGGCCCGGGAGAAGATCGGTGTCAGTGATCTGGCAGGGATAAAGCAGATCTGTCAGGACTATAAGCAGTGGAGCAGCGGCAAAGCGCTGTCTTTGTTGGAGCCAAAATTCCAGCAAAGGCTGGCAGCTGGGAAGGCTCTGACACTGTTTGTTCTGAATAAAAAAACGGCCATGCGGCATAGAATCGCCGTCCGGGTGAAGGGAGTTCTGCACTGTATTCGCACGGATGCTTGAAAAATGTGAAGAAAAATCAACGGAAAGGAAGGAAATCATGGGAGAAAAGCAGAAAACCAGGGAATATGGCATTGATATTATGCGCAGCTTGAGTATGCTTGCGGTGGTGGTGCTCCACCTGATCACCCATGGTGGATTGGGGAAGGGGTACGAGATAGATACCGCAGAAGGTGTGATCGTGTGGCTGCTGGAGTTGGTTTCGTATCCTGCGGTGGATTGCTTTGTACTGATCAGTGGCTATCTGCTGTGCCGCTCTCATTTCAAGCTGTCCAGACTGGTGAGAGTATGGCTGATGGCAGCGAGTTGGTCCGTGATCATTCAGACTCTGTTTTTTATAAAGTCTCCGGAAAGCATATCCATCGGTGCGGTGCTTCGAATGTTTACGCCGATATTGGCAGGAAGATATTGGTTTCTGAATGCCTATATCGTGATGATGCTGTTCAGCCCTGTGCTGAATTACCTGTTACAACAGCTGCCTAAATACACGCTTAAAGGAACGATCTTTTGTGCGGTGGCCATTTATTCGGTTGCGCCGGTGCTGGCACTGGGAAACGATGTGTTTTCCACACAAATGGGTTATTCATTTTCCTGGTTTATGGTGCTCTATGTCATAGGCGGATATGTTCGGCTGTATGGGAGATCCTGGGATAAGAAAAAAGCCTGGTATTTCCTGGCGGGATATGCAGTGCTGGTGGCAGGAAATGCGGTGTGGATCGTCACAATGGAATATATGGGGCGTTGCGTGCCAATGGCAAATACGCTGTCACATATATTTGTAAAGTATACAGCACTGCCTGTTTTAGGCTCTGGGCTGTGCCTTCTGGAATACTTCCGGTCGGACAAATTTTCAAGAGAAAGCCGTTTTGCGGCGCTCTGTGGGAGGATCACACCGATGGTTTTTGCGGTATATTTGATACATGACCATCCAAAGGTGCGGGAAATGTTGATCTGCCGTTGCCTTTCAAATGTGAAAGATAGACCGTTTGCCGTGGTGCTGTTATATGTGTTGTTGCTGGTATGCACCATTTTTGTTGTTTGCATCGTGCTGGAATGGCTGCGTACAAAGCTGTTTCGTCTGCTCCGGGTGGAGCAGACGGTAGAAAGCTGGGGCGAACAACTGGAAGAAAAAGTCAGATGTTGGCTGAAAAGGTGACAAAAAATGGACATCGATATTGTAATTCTTTGGGTTGATGGTGCTGATCCGGCATGGCTGACCCAGAAGCGGCAGTATTTGCCGCCGGAGGAGGCGGACAGCGACTCGGTCAACCGCTATCGGGATTGGGGCCTGCTCCCTTATTGGTTCCGGGGGGTGGAGCGGTTTGCTCCCTGGGTGCGGAAGATCCATTTTGTGACCTGGGGCCATGTGCCGTCGTTTTTGAATTTGAATGCGCCGAAGCTCCATGTGGTGCGCCATGAGGAGTTCATCCCGGCCCAGTATCTGCCCACCTTCAGTTCCCACACCATCGAAATGAATATTCACCGGATCCCGGACCTAAGTGAGCATTTTATCTACTTCAATGATGATATGTTCCTGCTGCGGCCCATGAAGGAGACGGATTTCTTCCGGGATGGCCTGCCGTGCACCTACGGTGGCGAGGAGCCCTGGATCTTCCGGGGGAGCGTGGGGACCTGGGCCCATGCGGTGGCTAATAATATGGGCGTGATCAATGCCCACTTCCCGAAGCGAGAAGCGGTGGCCCATTACGGGAAAAAGTACCGGGATAAAAGCTACCGTTGGAAAGACAATGTGCGCACCCGGATGCTGGAGACGCTGTTCCCGGATCATTTTACCGGGTTTCGAAATCTCCATGCCCCGGCGGCGTACCTGAAAAGTACCTTCCAGGCGGTCTGGGAAGCGGAGCCCCAGCTGTTGCACGGCACCTGCACCCACAAATTCCGTACATCCTCGGATGTGAACCAGTGGGTCTGCCTCTGGTGGCAGGTGGCCGGCGGAAAATTTGCGCCCTATGTGACGGACAATCTGGTGATGTCTGCCAGTGGGCAGACCATCGATACATTGTGCGGCGAAATTTGCAGACAGGGGCACGATATGATCTGCGTCAATGACCCCGAGGGGAACACGGATACCGAAGCGCTGGCAATGCAGGTCCGCCGGGCATTTGAGACCATTCTGCCGGAAAAAAGCAGATATGAATTATAAATTATGAAGAAAAAGATCATTTTTGTGACCAAGGCGCTGTGGTACGGCGGTATTGAGACGGCGCTGGTGAATTTGCTGAAGGGGCTGGACCCGGATCGCTACGATATCAAGGTGCTGCTTCTGTGCAAGGAGCGGGATATGGCGGTCCGGCTGCCGGAATATTGCCACCTGATCGTGGCGGACCGGGAAAAAACGGTGTCCTTTCAAAAGCCTTACCCGTTTACCCGGCTGTTCCATCTGACCGAGCCGCCCCAGTCCCCCTCCCGGTTGCACCGGGGGTTGATGTGGATGACCCCGGCGGTGAAATGGCTGGAAAACCGGCTGTACATCCACTATATTCGAAAGAATCTGCCTCCGGAGCATTATGACACCTGTGTGATCTACAGCGATGTAGCGGCAGAAACTGCCGTTCGGGCGGTCCGGGCGGAGAAATATCTGATGTTTTATCACCATGGTGCCATGCGCCGGGTGTATCATGACACCATCGGCTATGAAAAGAGCCGAGCGGTGATCTGTGTGTCCCAGGCGCAGGCGGAAAAACTGAAGGATTTTCGCCCGAAATTTGCCCACAAGGTATGCGTGATCCATAACCTGACGAATGTGGACGGCATTCGGGAAAAAGCAAAGCAGCCTATTTCGGCGGAATTTTCCCCGGAGCAGTTCCACATCGTATCCTGCGGCCGGGTTTCTCAGGAAAAGGGAATGGATCTGGCGGTGGAAGCCTGCGCAGCGCTGGTGAAGCAGGGGCATGAAAACCTGCACTGGTGGATCGTGGGCGGCGGCCCGGCGGAAGCGGAAGTGCGGCAGCAGATCGTAACACTTGGCATGGAAGATCATGTGACTGTCACCGGAATGCTGGATAACCCCTATCCCTACATCGCCCGGGCGGACCTGTATGTTCAGCCCAGTCGGTTTGAAGGCTATCCGATGACGATCCTGGAGGCATTGTGCCTGGGCTGCCCCATCGTGTCCACGGACAATGGCGGTGCCGGGGAGATCTTACAGGATGGCGAGAAGGGGCACCGCTGTCCCATCTCAGCTGAGGAGATCGCCAAGGCGGTGCGGCGGCTGTTGCAGACACCGGAGGAGCGGGAACGGCTGCGCCGAAATGTGCAGGGCTGGGACCCGGAGGAGGAAAACGGAAAGAATATCAGAGCGCTGGAAAAGCTGCTATAAGGAGGAAATCGTGTGCGCATCAGTGTGATCGTTCCGGTTTATAAAGTGGAAAAGTACATACACCGCTGCGTAGACAGCATTCTGGCTCAGACTTTTGCAGCGTTTGACCTAATTTTGGTGGACGACGGCAGTCCGGATCACTGCGGTGCCATTTGCGATGAATACGCCGAAAAGGACAGCCGGATCCATGTGATCCACCGGGAAAACGGCGGTCTCTCCGCAGCAAGAAACAGCGGGATCGACTGGGCACTGGCCAATTCAGATAGCCAGTATCTGACCTTTATCGACAGTGACGACTGGGTACACCCCCAGTTTTTGGAGAGCCTGCTTAGCAGTGCCTGTGCCATGAATGCGCCGGTGAGCATGGCGGGAATGTGCCGTGTCACGGACTTTGCCCCGGAGAAACTGGCACCAAAGAAATTGCCGGAGGCGCAGTGCTTGCCAGCAGAGGAGCTGTTTCTCCGGCGGGATGATTTTAACTACGCCTGGGGCAAGCTGTATAGCCGGGAGTTGTTTCAGACACTGCGCTACCCGGAGGGAAAAGTTTTTGAGGATGTGTTCACCACCTACCAGGCGCTGTTTGCGGCGAAAAGAATTGCGCTGGTGGACGAGCCGCTGTATTTTTACTATTACAACCAAGAGGGGATCAGCCATTCGGTGTGGAAGCCCACGGAACTGGTGATCTTTGAGGGAATGCGCCAGCAGATGGATTTTTACCGTGCCAACGGCTATCTGCGGGCGTTTGAAAAAGAAGAAAAACTTTATGTCGGTCATCATGCGTATCAGCTGATCCGCATTCGGGAAAACCGGCAAAACCGGAAAGAATATAAGCCGCTTTGGAAGAAAGTGCGCCGGGAAATGCGGGCGCTGATGAAGGAAAGCGGTGGGAAATATACATATAAAACAATGCCTTACTGCGCAAAAGCGGCGTTCCCCCGGTGGGATGGAGCCAAAGCGCTGGTCGCCCGGGGCGTATGTGCCTGGAGGCGGTACGGTTTCCGGGGTGGGCTGAAAAAGGTGAAAGAAAAGCTGGGAGGATAAGCCATGGCAATACCAAAAGTGATCCATTATTGCTGGTTCGGCGGCGCACCGCTGCCAAGGTCTGCGGAAAAATGTATTGCCAGCTGGAAAAAATATTGCCCGGATCACGAGATCATCCGCTGGGATGAGACAAATTTCGACCTGCATTGTTGCGCCTATTGTGAAGCAATGCTGGAAAAGAAAAAATGGGCATTTCTGTCGGACTATGCCCGGCTGAAGATCGTTTACGATCAAGGCGGGATCTATCTGGATACAGATGTGGAGCTGGTGCGTTCTCTGGAGCCGCTGGGGGAACAGGGTGCCTATATGGGTTTTGAAAACTCGGATCTGGTGGCCACCGGTCTGGGCTTTGGCGCAGAGGCGGGACATCCGTTTCTGCGGGAA
This sequence comes from uncultured Oscillospiraceae bacterium, assembly GCA_964528715.1. Taxonomy (GTDB): domain Bacteria; phylum Bacillota; class Clostridia; order Oscillospirales; family Oscillospiraceae; genus Faecousia. The sequence goes on from CAZGTR010000007.1 coordinate 9,734, forward strand.
AATATGGCGTACTATGAGGCGTTGACGGATTTTTCTGTCCCGCAGGCTTGTCCGCATATCACAACGCAGTTGCTGGAAAACCACGGTCTGGTCCAGGACCGTCGCAAAAAGCAGCAGGTGGCGGGGGTGACCATCTATCCGGAGGACTATCTGTGCCCCAAGGATGAACGGACCGGCTTACTGAAAAAGACAAAAAACACCTATTCCATCCACCATTTTGACGCTTCCTGGTTTGAGCAGTCCTGGAAAGAGGGCCAGCGCAAGCGCTGGCGGCAGGAAAAATGCCGCTACATTCTGAAAACACCCAATCGTCTGCTGATCCGCCTGCTGGGCCAGAAGCGGTACGCAGCATTGAAGGAAAAGCTAAAGGGGAATGACAATGGTTGAGATCAGCGTGATCGTTCCGGTATATCGGGCAGAGCCTTATTTGGCGCAGTGTATCGAGAGTGTTCTGGCACAAACCTTTCGAGATCTTGAATTGATTTTGGTGGATGATGGCAGTCCGGACAACTGCGGTGCTATCTGCGATGCGTATGCTGCAAAGGATAGCAGAATTTGCGTGATCCACCAAGCAAATGCGGGACGATCGGTTGCACGAAATGTGGGTATCCGCAAAGCCAAAGGAGCCTACATTGCCTTTGTGGATTCAGATGATTTTATTGCCAATAACATGATGGAACGACTATATCGGAAATGTGTTGATGAAAACGCCGATATGGCGATGTGTGATGTGGCGGTTTATGTTGATGGTGAAGGTGTTCGACCTCATGAAAGTCCGATGACAGATATGTGCCTGAACCAGGGAAAATTGGTGGAAAAAATGATCGGCCCGGCGGCGTGGCATTATATCATTCCCTGCAACAAACTGTTTCGTAAGGAGCTGTTTGAAAAGATCTGTTTCCCAGAGGGCTACATCCACGAGGACGCAGCGATCGCACATCGGATTGCTGGAATGTGCAAAAAAGTCGCACAGATACCGGAGGAATTGTATTACTATCGGCAGAATATGCAAGGGACGATGAATTCAGCCTATTCCATTAAAAGAACAGATAATTTAATGGCTCTGGCAGATCGCATTACATACGCCGGTGAGAGAAAATGGGGAAATATGCTGGAAAGTACCATTTCGAGATATGTATACCGGTTTTTTGACGACTATTTCAAGTTCCCAAGGATAGAAGAAAATCAAAAGTATTTCCAGAGAATGGAAAAAAGTCTGGAGATGGCATTGCCGTTTATTCGACACAGCAAAGCGGTTTACTTCCGACATAAGCTGTATTTGACGGCAATACACATTGCTCCTGTGACTTTTTGGAAATGGAAGCAAGGACGATGAAGATGGACCAAACTATGGGATTTTTTACCGTTGCGACGGGGGATGTGCATTATTACCGGATCGCAGAAAATTTGCTGCGGTCGTATCGGGCGCATACCAGCGCAGCGTTGCCCTTCGCCATTTTGGCGGACCGTGAAAATGAATACACCCGCTCCTTTGACAAGACGGTGATCTTGAAGGAGCCGACCTGCTCGTATCTTGACAAGCTGGCGCTGTATGACAACCTGCCCTACGATATCAATGTGTTTATCGACGCAGATTGCCTTGCATACGGGGATCTGAATGTGATCTTCGACCATTTTCAGCAGGCGGATGATTTTTCCTGCTATGGGCGGGTGTTGCCTCTGGAAGACCGGACAGGCTGGTTCTGCTATGAGGATCTGGGCAAGCTGCAAAGCCGGGTCCGTTACTGCGTGGGGTTGCACGGCGGGATCTATTACATCCGCAGAACCGCCAAGGCGGCCCAGGTGTTTGCCGAGGCCCGGCAGATCGCCAGGGAATATGACCGGTTCCACTTCAAAGGCCGGTTTGCCACGCCGGGAGACGAACCGATTTTGGCCCTATCCATGGCCCTTCATGATTGCCGGCCCATCCCCTTCCGACCGGATGGGATCTGCTGCTACTGGGATCATGAGAACGATCTGAAGCTGGATATCGCCGCCGGTAAGGCGGTGCTGAAAAGCACCGGTCAACGGACCCATCTGGTCCACTGGGGCACCCGCTTCACCCGCCAGAGCCGGTATCAGCAGCAGGCGGCGGCGCTGAAGCTGATGGAAAACAGCGGAAAGCGGTGGCTTTCCAATTTGAAATTTGATTTGAAAATAACGGCAGAAAAGGCAGGAGCCTTTGCCATCAGAGCAAAAAACAAGGCACTGCGTGTCCTGCGGAGCTTTGAAAACAGATAAGAGGGAATGAAACATGAGCGAGAATATTTCAGCTGAAAAGCAGTATCATACCCACATTTCCGCAAAGCGGGGGTGGTTTGATCTGAATTTGAAGGAAGTCTGGCAGTACCGGGATCTGATCCTGCTGTTCACCAAGCGCAATTTCGTGGTGACCTATAAGCAGACCATTCTGGGCCCGGCGTGGATCTTTTTGAACCCGCTGATCTCCAGCTTGATGTATGCCTTCGTTTTCGGAGGGATCGCAGGTATTGGCACCGACGGTGTGCCGCAAATGCTGTTTTATATGTGCAGCAATGCCATTTGGGCGTTCTTCTCCTCCAGTCTGACGAGAAACGCCAATACCTTCACCGCCAACGCAGGTGTGTTTGGCAAGGTGTATTTCCCACGGCTGTCCATGCCCATTTCCAATGTACTGTCCTCTGTGGTGCAGTTCGGCGTGCAGATGATCCTGGTGCTGCTGTTTCTGGTGTACTACCTGATCCAGGGACAGGTCAGCCCCAATTGGGCGCTGTGGCTCCTGATCCCGGTGGTGCTGCTGCATTTGGGCCTGCTGGCACTGGGCTGCGGTATCATTATTTCCAGTTTGACTACCAAATACCGGGATCTGGCGATCCTGGTTGGCTTTGGCGTGTCACTGTGGATGTATGCGACTCCCATTGTCTATCCCATCAGTGAGCTGAGCGGCTGGATGAAAACGGTGGTGCAGATCAATCCGGTGACGGCACCGGTGGAGCTGTTCCGGCTGGCAGTGCTGGGACAAGGCAGTGTGAACTGGCTGTACTATGGCATTAGCTGGGTGCTGACGCTGGTCGTGGTCATGCTGGGCGTGATGATTTTCAACCGGGTGGAAAAGACCTTTATGGACACGGTGTAAGGAGGAGCGGCAATGGAAAAACAGAAAAAGCGGGAAGTGGCCATTGCGCTTTCCGGCGTGAAAAAAATGTATAAGCTGGGCCAGATCGGCGGCGGGACCCTGCAAGGGGATCTGCAAAGCTGGTGGGCCAGAGTTCGTGGCAAGGAGGATCCCAATACCAAGATCGGCACGGATCAGCGGCTGGTGGGCAAGACCTTCATGGCCCTCAATGGTATTGATCTGACGGTCTACAAGGGTGAGGCTCTGGGCATTATCGGCGGCAACGGCGCCGGCAAGAGCACCTTGCTGAAGCTGCTCAGCCGGGTCACGGCACCCACGGCGGGCGAGATCGATATCTATGGCCGGATCGCTTCCATGCTGGAAGTGGGAACCGGTTTCAACGGCGAGATGACCGGCCGGGAAAATGTGTACATGAACGGTGCCATCCTGGGCATGACCCGGGCGGAGATCGACGCCAAAATGGAGGATATCATCGAATTTTCCGAGGTGCGGGAGTTTATCGACACCCCGGTGAAGCGGTATTCCAGCGGTATGTATGTAAAGCTGGCGTTCTCCGTGGCGGCGCACCTGGACTCGGAGATCATGATCATGGACGAGGTGCTGGCAGTGGGCGATATGGCCTTCCAGAAAAAGTGCCTGGATAAAATGCGTGACGCCGCCAAAAAAGAGGGCCGGACGGTGCTCTATGTCTCCCATAATATGAACACCATCCGCCAGCTGTGCGACCGGTGTATCGTGCTGGATAAAGGCAAGGTCGTATTCCAGGGCGACGTGGAAGAAGCCATTGGGGTGTATATGAAGAACAATGGCAATACAGACCAAACAAGTTTCGATTACACGCAGTCGAAAGCAAGATCGCAATGGGGAAAAGGAAACGCCAGATTACAAAAGCTGGAGCTTGTGAACAAAGAGACGGCATACTATGCAACGGATGAAGAGATACTTTTTAATATCGAAGTGCATTCCCATAAGAAGATAGAAGAGTTGCATTTGCGTTTGGAATTGGTTTTCGGAGATGAAACGCCGGTTGGCACTGCACCGGATATTATGCTTGGGCCGATGTGCGAAAATTGCGTTGAGCACTATCGTGTAAAATTTGAACCCAAGAATGTGGTGCGGGGAAAATATAAAATGAATTTGGTACTGTTCCAAATTGATGAATTTGGGAACAGTTTTGATGAGGACCTGCTCCTACCTGCATTTTATTTTGTCAGGGATGATGATAAAGTGATCGTCTGGAACCAAAATACATGGGGGCATATTTGTTTTGACGATGTTAAGGTGCAGAAAATTTGTGATTAAGTAACGGAAGTTGAAGGAGCGTGAAGTTGTATGGAGCAAGCAAAGCAACGCATTCGAATCGTATTTATCATACATAAATTGTGGTGTGGCGGATCGGAAAAGGCATTGTTTGACTTAGTTACACTGTTGGACAAAGAACGGTTTGATATTACGGTTTTTTGCCAACATGGCGGTGGCCCTTGGGAGCAGAAATTTAAGGACGCTGGAATTAAGATCGTGTATGACCATTCTTGCCAGAAACCATCAAATGGAAATTGGGTCATTAAGGCGCAGAACTGGATCAAACGGAAAAAAGTGATTAAGGCTCTGCAACGAGATGGAGTGGGGCTGATGGAGCTGTGCTATCCGGATGGGGTGGATATCATCGTTTCTTATGCGGTTGAATGGCGGACTTTGACTGGGTTTTCCGGAAAGGCAAAAACGGTGAAGTATGTACACGGCGATGTGGACACAAATGAAGGTTACCGTAAAGTCATTGAGCGGCAAATGGACGTGATGAACCGATTTGATAAGATAATTTGCGTTTCTGAAGGAGCAAGGGAGTCGTTTGAAAAGTTGACGGGGATCCGGGAGAATGTTTACACGATCTTTAATCCGTTGAATAGTGAGAATGTGCACACATTAGCGCAAGAGCCGGTCCAATTACCGAAAGATCTGCCCATTGTTTGTGCAGTTGGCAGATTGTCTCCTGAAAAAGGATTTGATCGCCTGATACAGATACACAGCAATTTGCTGAATAAGGGTTATATGCATAGACTGCTGATCGTGGGAGAGGGAAGCGAGCGTGAAAAGTTAGAGCGCATTATTGCACAAACAAACACACAGAATACGGTGCTGATGGCAGGATATCAAAGTAATCCATATCCGTATATGAAAAATAGTTCGTTTTTGGTTTGTTCCTCATACACGGAGGGACTGCCTGTGATCGCAATGGAATGTCTGTCCCTGGGAATTCCAATTATTTCGGCCGTTTCTTCCATTGGCGAGATATTGGGGGATGAACTCTGTGGCATTGTGACTGAAAATGACGATGCGAGCTTGGAGGCAGGAATGGAGTCGGTGTTGTCCGATAAAGAACTTCTTCAAAAACTGCAAGAGGGTGCCAAACGCCGTAGTGTATTTTTTAATGGGAAGCGGATGGCAGAGGAAGTTGAAAATGTGTTTATGGATTTGGTGAAAAAGTAAAGAGGTGGGGAATATGCCCACGATCAGTGTGATCGTACCGGTTTATAATGTAGAAAAGTACATACATCGCTGTGTGGACAGCATTCTGACCCAGACTTTTACGGACTTTGAGCTGATCCTTGTGGACGATGGAAGCCCCGACAATTGCGGCGCCATCTGCGACGAATACGCCCAAAAGGACAGCCGTGTCAAAGTGATCCATCAGAAAAATCAAGGGCAGGCGGCGGCACGCAATCATGCGCTGGCGATTGCCCGGGGCCAATGGCTGACCTTTGTGGACAGCGATGATGTGATCCATCCCCAAATGCTGGAGCACTTGCATCGGGTGGCAGAAGACAACGGCGTGGACATCAGTATGTGTGGCGCTGTGGAAGAGAAAACGTTGCCTTGCGCATTTTATGGAACCCGAACAGGGGAAAGCGTGCGCAAAACGATGGACGAAAGGGGTTTGGAAGAACTGTATGACCACGGTGAACACCGGTACTGGGTCGTTTGTGGAAAATTGATCCGCCGCCAGATCGTGGAGAAGATCCCCTTTACACACGGGCGATTTTATGAGGATAATGCGGTCGCATTTCGGTGGCTCCATGCTGCCGGAGCGGTTGCAGATATCCAGGAGCGGTACTATTTTTATCAGGTTAATCCGGAAGGAACGACCAAGTCCCGGTTTTCTCGAAAACAGCTGGATTTTCTCTGGGCGCTGGAGGAGCAGCGGCGGTTTTACAAAAACGTGGGCTTCGACCGGATGGAATGCCATGCGGCGGTGTATCAGCTGAAGGCGACCAGCTGGTATTTGCCGAAGGTGTGTGATGAACTACATGACCGGCTGACTGCAGAGCGAATGCGCAGAAAAATGAGAAAGCTGCTAAAAGCCTATCGACCGGATCAGCTGGCGCTGCCATCGGTGGAATATGAAAAGATCAAAATGCAGGCTCGTAGCCTGCTGCGCCGCAAACTGGGAAAGTAGACTGCACGGAAATGCTGGTTCAGATATTTTTAGATATATGGGAGGTATTGAATATATGATACCGAAAATGATCCACTATTGCTGGTTCGGGGGCAACCCAAAGCCGACGTTGGCAGAAAAATGTATTGCAAGCTGGAAGTAAACAACTTTTAGAAGGAAAAATTATAATTCTCCCAACAATTTACCTGTGCCCGATGGATTACGAGACACGTTTAAGAAAGTGTTCAAGGAAGACAATATCGGTACATTGGTATAGTGCTTCGTGGTGTTCAGAAGAGGAAAAAATTAAGAATGAGCACAGAGTTGCGGTGGTACGCAGATGGGTTATAAAGGATGCGATTATTCACGCACCTAACCGAATGCTGAAGAAATTACTAGGTGAAAAACGGTATCAAAAATTAAAAAGGACGCTAAAACGGTGATGACATGGAAAATGTGAAAATCACACTTTTATCCCGGGAACCCCATGTGAGCCAGATTTTGACCGGCTTTATGATGTTGGAAAGGCGGGGGATGGTAAAAATTGATGTGGAAGATCGTTCGCAGGATGAAACACTACCATACCGTAGTGTTATGCTAGAGGTCTTTTATCGTGGAAAAAAGCTGATTTACGATATGTTAGATGGATACCAGCATAAGGATGCGATCCGGTATCAGCTGGCACATTGCGATTATTACTTTAAGCGGAGCTTTTCAAAAGAGAAAAATGAGGCATTGGGCTTGAAATGGGAGGGGAAAATGTTCCCCTTGGGCTTTAATTACCATGTTTCCTGTATCGGACATCCGGTGGATAGACCGTACTGGAAAGAGAAAATAAAGGAAATGCTA
>CAZGTR010000008.1:0-16326 GCA_964528715.1 uncultured Oscillospiraceae bacterium
GGTGACGGTCTACGAGCCGGAGTATGTGGAGCCGGAAGTGGAAGTGGGCGATCCCTCTGCTTTGGAGATCGAACACTATGGCAGCACCTGGCTGGTCACGGGCACCTGGCTGGAGCGGCTGGTGCAGAATATCAATTTCGACGATTACGAAGCCAGAAATTATTTCGATTTGCAGCTGCGTAAGAGCGGTTTGTTTGCCCGGTTGGAGGAAATGGGTATCCAGGACGGGGATACCGTGGATATTTACGATCTGGAATTTGAATATCAGCGATAAAACATTTGCCATTTCAACTATTTTGTATATAATAATGGTACAACCTTGGTGGTACCATTATTTTTATATTTTGGAGCGGTTCCAGATGATCAGAAATCTCAACCAATTGAATTTTAAGGACTTCGGCAGCATTGTCCCGGAACGGACTGCTGGAGAAAATCCAAAGCAGTCCGTTGGACAGGTAGAGTCCCTTTCCCTGAATTGGGGAGAGCAGACGGTGTATGTTGCGAAGACAGATACTTGGGTGCGGGGCGGCAACGGTTTGGCGGTGCTCTCAGTGTCAATGGATGGAATGGGCTACCAGTCCTTTTATCTGGATAAGCAGGTGTGCGTGAAGCGGGGGATCTATTTTTACATTGCCCCCTTCCGGCAGGAGCAGGCTGGCGCAGAACTGACGGCAGAAGTGCTGCCGGAAAAAGTGGGAAGCTATTCCCAGCAGCGGGATTTTTCTGTGGGCCACCGGCTTCATGTGACCCAGCTTTATACGTTTTTCTATCAAGAGAAAGAACGGGGGTTTTTCTTCGCCGGAGAGTCCCATCCCATGCTGGAATTGACATACGTGGATCAAGGTACCATGCATTCGGTAGCAGATGGTCAAGATCTGCTGCTGGAGCAGGGAGATATGGTGATCTATGGAGAAAACCAGTGGCATATGCAATATGCAGATATCGATGTAGCACCTCGGTATGTGACCATTTCCTTTGAATTGGAGGGCAGTGATCTGGCACCGCTTCTGAACCGGAAGATCCAGCCGCCCCAGGTGGCAGTTTCTCTGTTGCAGCAAATGCTCCGTGAGCAGGAGCGTATGGATGAATATGCGGTGGATATGATCATCTGCCAGCTGACGCAGCTGCTGCTGGCGACATTGCGCCAGCAGGAACAGCCCAGCCATAAGCTGAAGACCTCCAATTCCATGAATTCGGAAAACGAGATCATTCGCCGGGCGCAGCAGTATATCAGCGAGAACATCCGGGAGAAGCTGACGGTGCCCCATGTGGCCCGGATGGTGGATGTGAGCCCCAGCTACATGACGGCGCTGTTCCACAAAAATTTGCAGATCTCCCCGGGCGAGTATATCCGCCGAATCAAGATCCAGGAGAGCAAGCAGATGATCCGGGAGGGCAATATGAATTTTACAGAGATCGCAGCGGCGCTGCACTATTCTACGGTGCATCACTTCTCTCGGCAGTTTAAGGATAAATTTGGGATCACCCCCACGGAGTACGCAAAATCCGTGCGGTAAAGGAGCAAAAAATGGAACTGAAAGTATTGTGCGTAGGAGATGTGGTAGGAGACCCGGGCGTGGATCGGATCAACCGTTCCCTGCGGTACTGGAAGCGGAAAACGGAAGCGGATTTTGTCATCGTCAACGGCGAAAATGCCAGCATGGTGGGGATCACCCCACGGCAGGCGGAGGAAATATTGGACGCTGGGGCGGATGTGATCACCCTGGGCAACCACACCTGGGGCAAGCGGGAGATCGTACCATATCTGGATGATCAAAGCCGGGTCCTGCGGCCTGCGAACTATGCGCCACAGGTCCCGGGACGTGGTTGGGGGATCTTTGACAGCAAAGCGGGACCGGTGGCGGTGATCGACCTGATCGGACGGTGTGGCATGGACTTTGGCCCGGAAAACCCATTTTTGCTGGTGGAAAAGATCTTGAAGGAAGTGGAAGCGAAGATCGTTCTGGTAGAGATCCATGCGGAAGCTACCTCGGAGAAGCTGGCTATGGGCTATTTACTGGATGGACGGGTCAGCGCCGTGTACGGGACCCATACCCATGTTCCCACGGCGGATGCGCAAGTGTTGCCAAAGGGGACGGGCTATGTGACGGATCTGGGCATGACCGGTCCGGCACGGTCGATCCTTGGCATCCGTCCGGAGCAGTCCATCGCCAAATTCCGGGGAGACCTGACCAGCCGCTATCAATGGGCCGGTGGCCCGACGAAAATGGAAGCGGTGCTGTTCACCATCGATGGTGCAACAGGCAGCTGTCGCAAGGTTGAAAGGGTGGACCTGAATGATTAAAATTCTCCACAGTGCTGACTGGCATTTGGACGCACCGCTGACCGGACGCACTCAGGCCCAGGCGGCATTCCTGCGCCGAGAAATGTTGAAAATCCCAGGAAAAATTGCGGAGCTTTGCCGGAAAGAGAATTGCCAGATACTGCTTTTGTCTGGTGATCTGTTTGATGGTGCTTATACGAAAGAAAGCTACCGGGCGGTATATGAGGCGCTGTCGCAGCTGGATATCCCGGTGTTCATTGCCCCAGGCAACCATGATTTCTGTAAGCCGTCGTCGGTGTATCTGACGGAGCATTGGCCGGAAAATGTGCATATTTTTACCCGCCCGGAGATGGAGCAGGTGTATCTGGAAGAACTGGATTGCACCGTCTACGGCGCTGGATACAACGCCATGGACTGCCCGGCGCTGCTGGAGGATTTCCATGCCGACGGGAAGGGAAGATGGCACATCGGCGTGCTTCACGGGGATGCAACCACGGTGGCAAGCCCCTACTGCCCGGTGAGCGCCCAGCAGGTGCGGCTCTCTGGCCTGGACTATTTGGCCCTGGGACACATCCACAAGGGTGGGAGCTTCCGCAGTGGAGAGAGTTTCTGCGCCTGGCCCGGATGTCCCATGGGTCATGGCTATGACGAACCGGGGATCAAGGGCGTGATCTTGATCGAACTGGGGGAGAAGCTGGAAGCAAAAGTGCTGCCTCTGGATACCCCACGGTTTTACGATGAGACGTTGAATGCAGGGACCAATGCCGAAGCAGCGTTGGAGACGCTGCTTCCTGCTGCCCAGACCAATGACTTTTACCGGGTGACGTTGGAGGGGTACGCCGATGGTATGGATGTGGAGGCCCTGCGGGGAAAGTTTGCTCATATCCCCAATTTGGAGCTGCGGGACCGGACCATTCCGGAAACAGCCCTGTGGGGCTGTGCCGGGGAGGACAGTCTGGAGGGAATGTACTTCGGCATTTTGAAGGAGGCAATGGACACGGACAGCGAGCGCTTGCAGCGCTGTGTGAAGCTGGCGGCACGGATCTCCCGGCAGATCCTGGATGGACAGGAGGTGGCGTTGCCATGAAAATTTATTCTATGACAGCCACTTTCGGCAAGCTGGAGCAGCAGACGCTGACTTTGAAGCCGGGGCTGAATATTATCGAAGCACCCAATGAATGGGGAAAGAGCACCTGGTGCGCCTTTCTGGTGGCCATGCTCTACGGCATTGACACCCGTGCTAAGACGACAAAAAACACCCTTGCGGACAAGACCCGCTACGCACCCTGGTCCGGCGCACCCATGGAGGGGCGCATGGATATCTGCTGGAACGGTCGGGACATCACCATTGAGCGGCGCACCAAAGGGCGGCTGATCATGGGCGATTTCCGGGCCTACGAGACCGCCACCGGTTTGGATGTGCCGGAGCTGACCGCTGCCAACTGCGGCATGGAGCTATTGGGGGTGGAGCAGGCAGTGTTCACCCGGGCAGGATTCATCCGCATGAGCGACCTGCCTGTGACCCAGGATGACGCACTGCGCCGCCGGTTGAATGCGCTGGTGACCACCGGCGACGAAAGTAGCGCCGGGGAGAAGCTGGCTCAGAAGTTGAAAGATCTGAAAAATAAATGCCGGTTCAACCGTACCGGCCTTCTTCCACAAGCAGAGGAGCAGGCGCAAATGCTGGAACAGCGGCTGCGGGAGCGGCAAGAGCTGGACGCCCAGACCCAGCGGCTGCGGGAGCGGCAGCAGGAGCTGGAGCACTGGATCGTTCTGCTTCAAAATCACAAAACGGCCCTGGCGTATCAGCATGCTCAGGAGGAACGTAAGTACATCCGGCAGGCAGAAATGCAGCTGGAGGAACAAACGGCGCAGTTGCGGGAACTGGAAAACCAATGCGCCGGCCTTCCCACCGAGGAACATACGGAGCGGGCCCGGGGGAAGCTGCAACGGCTGCAAAACGAGGCCATGTCCTTGCAAATGGAACAGCAAATGCTCCCCGGGGCGCCGGAGCGGCCCCTGTGCTCCCAGTCCTACGAGGGACTGTCTGGAGGTGAGGCGGTAGAGCTGGTCCGGACGGATGAGCGGAAGCTGGAAAATGCGAAAAATCAAAAAAATGCTGCCAGAGTCAAGACCATTGTTGGCAGCGCTGCATTGCTCATGGGCGTGCTGGCGGCGGTGATGGTGGCGTTCTTAGGCACCATTGCCCTGGCTGTGGCTGTTCCGGTGGCGCTGATCGGCGTGATCGTACTGTGCTGGGGGATCACCCAGCGAAGCGGCGCTGAAACGCAGATCGGTGCTTTGATGGAAAAGTACGGCTCTCTTTCGGCAGAAAAATGGATGAACAGTGCGCAGGAATATGCGCACCGGATGGATGAATATGCGTTGCGGCTTTCTCAATATCAAGAAAGCTGTCAGGAATTGGAACAGCGTCGGTTGAAACTGGCAGAGCAGATGGAAGCCTTGACCGGTGGACGAGATCTTGTGCAGTGCCTTCAGCAGTGGGACGGTGTTTGTGAGCAATGGCGAAAGCTCCGAGAAATGCGCCGGGATCATCAAAATCTGCAAGCGCAGGTGGCGGCGCTGAAGTCCATGAGCAAGGAAGTGTGTGCCCCGCAGTTGCTGGATGAATTGACTTATGACCGTAGCGACACGGAAGCGCAACTGCAAAGTGCTGCCTACGAGCAGAAGCAGAACCAGCTTCGTCTGGGACAAATATTGGGTCAGGCGGAGCGCTTGGGGGGAGAGGACAACCTTCGCAAGCAGCTCAAGCAGGTACGCAGCCGCATTCAAGAGCTGGAAGATACTTATCTGGCATTGGAACTGGCCCAAAAAGCGTTGTCTACGGCGACCGCTGAATTGCAGCGCCGTTTTGCACCACGGATCACCAAACGGGCGCAGGCACTGTTTGCAAAATTTACCGACGGGCGGTATGAGAAGCTGATGTTGGGGGAGGATATGAGTGTGGAAGCCCGGACCGGGCAGGAAAGTACCATGCGATCTTCCCATTGGCGCAGTGATGGAACGGTGGATCAGCTGTATCTGGCGTTGCGCCTGGCGGTGGCGGAGGAATTGACACCGGAAGCACCGCTGGTGCTGGATGATGCCATGGTCCGATTTGATGATGTTCGACTTGAAAAAGCGCTGCATATTCTGTCGGAAACGGCAGCAACAAAGCAGGTGCTGCTGTTTACCTGCCAGAGTCGGGAGAAAAAACTGCAAGGAGAGATACAATGAGCGGATGCGCAGGATGTAAAGGAAGCTGTAGCGGCTGCTGCGGCAGCTGTGGAAGCTGCGGCGCCATGGAGCTGGCCCGGGAGGAGATCACCCTGTTGGAGCGATTGGCCCAGATCCCCTTTTGGCCGGTGGCCCGCCGGGCGGACAGCATGGAGCCCCATTGCTTCGAGGAGGGCTCCATGGAACCAGAGCGGTGCAGCCTGGCTTTGCAATGTCTTGAAAAGCGGGGGCTGATCTCCATCGATTATGACAAGCCTATGTCCGGGGCTTATAGCCCAGACTATGATCCCTACCCGGTCAAGGGCAGCTTTGCCCTTACCGCCCGAGGTCAGCAGGTGATAGAATTGCTGGAGATCCAGGGAATTGAATGACAAAAAGCACCGATTTTGTTTGAAATCGGTGCTTTTAAGTTTTATAGTTCACCTTTGCTGAATTTCTCCACCAGACGGAAAAACTCGCTGATATGCCAGCCGTCCACCAGGGCGTGGTTGCATTGGATGTGCAGCGGGAGCAGGATCCGTTCTCCCTCATGGATATATTTTCCCATGACGATCCGGGGCGTGTAGTCAGCCGGAAGGGGAGCGGGCTGGATCACCTGCGTGAAGGAGACCCAGGGTACACAGGAGACGAAGATCAGATTTGTTTCGTCCTCCTGGGTGGCGGCGAAGCCGTGGCGGGTCTGTGCTTCCTCCTGGCAGACTTTGCCATAGGTGAGGAATTCTTCCAGAGTGCGGCGGCAGTCCGTGCGACAGTTGCAGAAGGTCCGGTCCGGCAGGGCCACGGTGTGGGCAGTGTCGCAGTGGGCGAATTCCACGATCCGGTCGTCAACCACCCGCTGACGCAGCTCCGGCACGGCATTGGCGGCTTGGGCTACCGCCCACAGGCAGGCGAGAAAGGTGGATCCTTTCAGTACCCGGGCTTTTTGGAGCAGGTCGGTCACATCCACATTGGCGGTCAGCCCCACGTATGGATAGGCCATGTTTTTGAAAAATTCAAAATGGGTCCGCCGGGGATAGGTTTCCAAATCGATGTATTTCATGGCAACTCCTTATCCCAACCGACGGGCGATCTCGTTGGCGATGGCGGCAAATTCCGGGATACCGAGAGTCTCGCCCCGAACATTTTCATCAAAGCCGCAGGCGGCGATGACTTCCGCTGCGCCGCTCTTTCCCAGCTGGGGGAAGCCGGAGGCCAGTCCATTGCTCAGCTTCTTTCGCCGCATGGCGAAGCTGGCCCGGACGGTGCGGAAGAAGATCTTTTCATCGTGAATATCCCAGGGACGCTCCTTGCGTACACGAAGGGTGATCACCGCAGAGGTCACCTTGGGTTGGGGCAGGAAGCAGTGGGCAGGAACATCGAACAGCAACTCCGGTTGGGCGTAATACTGGCAGAAAACGGAGAAGGCGCTGTAATCAGCGGCGCCAGGCTGGGCGGCGATGCGCACAGCCACTTCCTTCTGGACCATTACCGTCACCTGGTCGAAGCAATCCGCTTCCAGCAGAGCGGTGAGGATGGGTGAGGTGATGTAATAGGGGAGGTTGGCGCAGGCCACCGGGCGCAGTCCCGGAAATTTCTCTGCCACCAGCGCGGGGATATCCTGCTTCAGCACATCACCCCAGAGGATCTGCAGATTTTCAAATTCTCCCACGGTCTGCTGCAAAATGGGCTTTAGCCGTTCGTCCAGCTCCACGGCGCAGACCTTGCCTGCCCGCAGGCAAAGTTGCTGGGTCAGTGGACCGATACCTGGGCCGATCTCCAGCACGCCGGTGTGCGCGTCTACGCCGGAGTCCTCGGCAATACTCTCCGGCACCCAGGGGGCAATCAGAAAGTTCTGGCCTTTGGCTTTGGAAAAGTGGAAGCCATGCTGGGCAAGCAAGGGCTTCATCACCTGAATATCACAAACATTGATCATAGAAAAAACCGCCTTTCTTTGGTGCCATTATAGCACAAGAGAAGGCGGTTTTGCAACTATATGTTAGTTCAGGAAATAAACGGTGCAGTTGCGGATGCCAAAGGCCCAGCATTCTGCGTCGGTTTCAAAGTACAGATCAATGCGGTTGTTCTTAATGGAACTGCCGCAGTCTTCTGCAACAGCTTCACCATAAATATACTGACCGTCGTTGGAGACGATGTACATCTTGGTACCGTAGGGGATCACGCTGGGGTCCACAGCCACCACACCAACCCGAACATGGGTACCAGTGGCGGTCCACTCGTTACAGCCGGGGTCGGTATGGGTGTAGGCTGTTGCCTTGAACACTGCCGCATAGGAGAAGGTCAAAACCTCGCCCTCGGGGGTGGTGATGGTGCCGTTGGTGATAATGGGCTTCCCATCCGCAGGTGCGGTGACGGTTGCCTCCGTAGAGGGGGCTTCCGTGGTGGGAGGGACAGTGGTTTCTGGAACAGTGGTTTCGGGAGCGATGGTCGTAGGCGGTTCGGTGGGTTCGGTCTCCGGTGCCATCTGCTCGGTATAGGTACCCACAGCGATGATAGCGGTGACAGGCTGTGTGACCACATCCTCACGGATGAGCGTCCGGTTCACTTCCTCGCCATCGATCAGATTGACGTACTCGGTTCGTAGCGCCTGACCCATGACACCAGGGGTCAGTACGCATTCTTCACCCTCGCTCAAAGTGGGGTCATAGCAATAGACCACATCGTGGGGGATGGAGACTGTGTAGGTTTCTTCAATGGTGGTGGTGCGCTGGATGGTGATGGTCATACCATCACGGGTCTGCTCCCCCATGGGGATGCTGACCACATCTTCGTTGGTCAGCACGACGTTCAGCCGGGACAGCAGGGACTCGACGGTTTCACCGTAGCTGGTTACCTTGCGGCTTACGCCACCTTGAACAATGGTGATGGTTTGCAGACGCTGAATGGTGATCTCGGAGACACCGGCGCTGTTTTGTGTGGTATAGGTATCGTCTGCACCCAGTTGTAGACCAGCCTCGTCCAGTACCGTGGCAGGATCTGTAGAATAGGTAGTGTGGATCACGACCCGGTTGCCATCGGTGATACGGTATGTATTCTTAGCGAAGACCGTTTGCGTCATCAACATCATGATGCAGATAATGGGGACCATGAGCGCAACAGTGCGCTTGAACATGGTTTTTCTTTTCTCTAAAATACGATTAAATTCCAGCATAGAAATAATCCTCCTCTCGTGGAATTTTAGTATGATCGATACCGGAAAAACAAACGGTATCAAATAGTTACAAACTATCCTATGGCTGTGAAACCTGCTCTATTATAACAAAAATTCTGGAAAAGTCAAGTTTTTCCTTAAAACAGTGAAAAAATGACAACTTTTTGCGTAATTATGTTAATTATGTTATGTAAACTTGCAAAAAGAATGCAGTGGTACTTTGCTGGAAAGGATACAAGATATGGTGAAAAAGTGACAAAATGTTAATAATTTGGAGTCGTTTTTTGTCAACCGTGTTATGGTTCCAAAACTTCGGATTATGGTAAACAAAAAAGCCATAAAAGAGGGGGTATTACCGGTTAACACGGAAATTTTTCTGTGTTATTTGCTTGCGCTTGATGGTTCGCCGGATAACGGGACTGACGACACATTCCTTTTTACAGACATTCGTGTGCAGAAGAATGGTGTGGTCGCAATATTTGTCTATATATGGATTCTAATATTGCTTGCTTTTTTGTGGAATGAAAGCTAAGATATGAGTGACAATAAACAAAAAGAACTGAAAAGTCCGATTGAATTTGTCAAAAATGCGCAATGCTGGTTGTATTGAACGAGAGAATATGGAGGAGGTTCAGCAATGTTGCGAGTAACGATCTATAATGAATTTGTCCATGAACAGGAGAGTGAAGCGGTTCGCACGGTGTATCCCGAGGGAATCCACATGGCACTGAAGCAGGCTTTGGAAAATGATGAGATAACGGTGGGTACCGTGACACTGGAAACCGTGGAGACCTTGACGGAGGAATTGTTGAATGATACAGATGTACTGATTTGGTGGGGGCACATCCGCCACAAGCAAGTGCCTGATGAGGTGGCGGAGCGGGTCCAAAAGGCGGTACTCAAGGGAATGGGCGCAATTTTTCTACATTCTGGTCATCACTCTAAGCCATTTAAACGCTTGATGGGTACAGCTTGTGACTTGTCTTGGCGTGAAGATGGGGATCGGGAGTATGTATGGGTTGTCAATCCGGCGCATCCCATTGCCCAGGGAATTGACCGTTATATCCGATTGGAGCATGAGGAGACGTATGCGGAACCTTTCCGAATCCCAGAGCCGGACGAGCTGGTGTTCATTGGCAGCTATGAAGGCGGTGAGGTGTTCCGTTCTGGCTGCTGCTACAACCGGGGCTACGGAAAAATATTCTATTTCCAGCCCGGCCATGAGACATATCCGACCTTTTATCAGAAAGATGTGATCCGGGTTATTCAAAATGCGATCCACTGGGCAAAGCCCGTCTATCGAGTGACAGAATATCCCAAGTGCCATGTGGAAAAGATCCAAGAGGTCTGATTTATGAAAAAGAGATTTGCGGTAATTGGATATGGTGGACAAGGGGCTTGGCATTGCGATCAGATCCTAAAAAGCGATGTGGCAGCCTTGACCGGCATTTATGACATTGATCCGAAGCGTGTGGCGGCTTTAGAAAAGCAGATCCATGTTTACTCGACGGTGGAAGAACTGCTGGGAGATGAGACAGTAGAGGCTGTAGTCATTGCGGTGCCCAATGATCACCACAATGTGCTGACTAAGCTGGCGCTACAAGCGGGAAAACATGTTATCTGTGAAAAACCGGTGGAAATGTCGGTGGCTGCCTTTGATGAAATGGCAGAGTGCGCAAGACAAACGGGAAAGCTCTTTACGGTGCACCAAAATCGCAGGTTCGATGTGGACTATTTGGCCATCAAGGGTATCGTGGAAAGTGGTGAGCTCGGTGAGCCCATCTGCATTGAATCCAGGGTTCATGGTTCTCGGGGGATTCCCAGCGACTGGCGGGGCGAAAAAGCCCATGGCGGCGGTATGATATTGGATTGGGGAGTGCATTTGATTGACCAAATGCTTCAGATCCTGAGGGGAACGGTGATCCGTGTTTATTGCACCACGACCCATATTACCAATCAAGAAGTAGACGATGGCTTTAAACTGCGGCTGGAATTTGATGATCACACCAGTGCCCATATTGAGGTGGGAACATACAACTTCATTTCCATGCCTCGGTTCTATATGCAGTGCCAGAAGGGCTCTGCTATGATCACTGACTGGCGGCAACGGGCGAAAGTCGCTCGTATGAAAGCGTGGAATGAAAAGGAAGTACTCCCGGTGCAGACGGCAGCAGGTATCACCAAAACTATGGCTCCTAGGGATGAGCTGACTCTGGATGAATATGAAGTGGATCGCCCCCAGAGCGATGTCCATGATTTTTACCGAAATTTCTGCGCTGCTATGGATGGCAGGGAAGTACCCATGGTGCAATTGGACCAAGTGCGCCGGGTGATGCAGGTGATGGAAGCTGCATTTGCTTCCGATGCGGCTTGCCAGGTCATAGAAGTTAAGATCTGAAACGGAAACTGACGGAGGTGCTGATTTTATGAAATTGGGTATCGTAAGTGCGATCTATGACGGCTTTTCTTTTGAGGAAATGATCGACCATGCAGCGGCTACGGGCTATGAATGCGTGGAGGTGGCCTGCTGGCCTCAGGGAAAGGCGGAGCGACGTTATGCCGGCGTGAGCCATATCGATGTGGAAAATACATCGGAAGAATACCTGGCTTATATCAAGGACTACTGCGCAAAGCGACATGTTTCTATTTCGGCGTTAGCGTTTTATCCAAATACCATGGACGGCAATTTGGAAAAGCGCTGGGCCAATATTGAACATTTAAAAAAAGTGATCCACATGAGTGCGTTGCTCGGGGTCAACATGGTAACGACGTTCATCGGTCGGGATCAGACCAGGAGTGTGGAGGAAAATTTGGAGTTGGTAGCCCAGCTGTGGCCACCCATCATCCGGCAGGCGGAGGAGGAAGGGGTACACGTTGCCATCGAGAACTGCCCTATGATCTTCGGGCGGGACCAGTGGCCTGGCGGTCAGAACCTGTTTACCACTCCGAAGCTGTGGCGGGAGATATTCCGGATCCTGCCCAGTGAGAACCTGGGTATCAACTATGACCCCAGCCATTTCGTATGGCAGCATATCGACTATATCAAGCCCATTTATGCGTTTGCAGACAAGATACTCCATGTCCACTTCAAGGATATCAAGCTTTATCCAGACAAGTTGGATGATGTGGGTATAATGGCATATCCGCTGGAGTTCATGAGCCCGAAGATTCCGGGACTTGGTGATGTTGATTGGGGACGTTATGTGTCTGCCTTGACCGATATTGGCTATGATGGACCAGCCTGTGTTGAGATCGAAGATAAGGCGTTCGAAGGAAGCCGGGAGCGAATACTGGATTCTGTGAAGCTGAGCCATCGCTATATGCGACAATTTGTGATTTAAACCCATACCATTGAAGGAGGAAACGAAAATGGCAAAGTTAGATCTGAATAATTTTTCGACGGATATGACCGATAAGGAAGTGGTCCGCAGTGGCAGAAAGCTGCGCATCGGCTTCATCGGTACCGGCGGCATCGCCAACCACCATGTGGAGAGCTATCTGGTGCAGGATGATGTGGAAATCGTTGCCGGCGCGGATCTAGTCCCGGGCAAAGCGGCTGCGTTCTTTGAAAAGTGGGGCGTGGAAGCGAAGGCTTTTACCGACTACAAGGAAATGATCGATACCTGCCAGTTGGACGCAGTCAGCGTCTGTACTTATAACCGTACTCATAAGGAATGTACTGTCTACGCACTGGAGCACGGGGTGCATGTGTTGCTGGAGAAGCCCATGACCGTGACGCTGGATGAGGCTGTTGAGATCTGTCGGGCGGAGAAGAAGAGCGGTAAGATCGTATCTGTGGGCTTCCAGCCCCGGTTCGACAGCAATATGCAAATGATCAAGAAAGTGGTGGAGTCCGGCGAGCTGGGACGTGTGTACTATATCCAGACCGGTGGCGGTCGTCGCCACGGTATCCCGGTGGGCTGGACCGGCTCTTTCATTGAAAATGACAAGGCTGGCCTTGGCGCCGTGGGTGATATTGGTTGTTATTCTATCGACCTGGTGATGAACGCCATCGGAAACCCCAAGCCACTGACGGTGTCCGGTACGGCTACCGGTTTCTTCGGCAAGACACCGGAAGCATATGCTTCCTTTGACCGGGAAAAGGCAGAGGAATGCGCCAGAAAATTCAGCGTGGATGATTTTGCATCTGCCTACATCCGTCTGGAAGGTGGCATTGTTTTGGACTTCCGTATTGCCTGGTATATGCACCTGGATACCCCGGGTGATACCATCATCATGGGTACCAAGGGTTCTTTGCGGATCCCCTCTACCAACTGCTGGAACGGCACATTCGACAAGCCCATGACACTGTATCATGATGTGGCTGGAAAGCCGGTGCAGACTGAGATCCCGCTGCTCAAGAGTGAGGGTAAGCTGTTTGATAAGAAGATCCGCTCTTTCTTGGATGCCATTATCACTGGCAGCAAGGCACCGGTGCCCACAGATCAAATCATTTACAACCAGGCTATCATCGACGGTATCCTGCGTTCCAGTGAAGCTGGTCATGAGGTCGAGATAAATATCCCTGAAATTTAAATGATCCTTCCGCCTTTTGTATCTTCCTGACCGTGCCGCTGTGGCGAACAGCGCTGCGGCGGCATGGTCGGGCATATGTAAACAACGCACTGGTGGACAGTGGATGCACACACACTGCACTCCCATTGCGTTAATAATTATGAAAAGGGGAAAGAATACAATGAAGAAGTATTTGGCATTGCTTCTGGCATTGGTCATGACCTTTGCCCTGTTTGCTGGATGTACCCCTGCTGAAACAACGGAGGACCCTGCGGATACACTGGGTGGCGCAGTTGCCAGTACCGGTGTGATCGACACGGAAAGAGAGTGATGGGGCGAGGATGACGGCAAGACCCCCATCGTCCTGCGATTCTGGGCAGCCATTGATCGCGTTTACGGCTACCAGAAAGTGTGCGACAATTTCAACGCTGCCTACGGCGACCGTGGCCTGACTATTGAATATGTGCAGTATAAGAACAGTACTGATGGTAATATTGCAGTGGAAAATTTCCTTTTTGCAGGTGATGGTATCGATGTGCTGATCAGCTACGGCAACCTGAGCAAGCTGACTCCTCGTACTGAAAATGGTCTGCTGCTGGATCTGTCCAAATATCTGACTGATTTTGATATCAAAGCAGAGCTGGGCGAGCACGCCACAGATGGCATCATTTGGGAGGGTGGCTCCTACTATGGCTTGCCTACCACATTCAGTAACGGTGGCACTACGTTCTTGATCAACAAGGATATGTTTGATGCAGCTGGGATCCCGATCCCTTATGACGGCTGGACCTACTCCGAGTTTCTGGATGCCTGTGAGAAGCTGACAACTGGTGAAGGCGATGATAAGGTCTATGGCTTCTGCTTCAATTCCGGCGACCTTGCAAGTATCCTAAACTATGTTAAGGCATTGCTGGGCCGTAACTTCTATTACACCGATACCACGAAAAATGAAAGCTCTTATCTGGACAAGGCGTGGAGCGAGACTCTGAATGTGTACAGAACGGCTGCGGATAACGGCTGGGCTTGCGATTGGGGTACTTGTAAGGCTGAAAAGCACAGTGTCAGCAATTTCGTCAACGGCGAATGCGCTATGCTTAATACAAACTCTCAGCTGCGTCAGTGCATGGATCTGGAGAACTATCCCCATGATTTCGTGACTGCTGTGGTCCCGTGTCCCATTCCCGATGGTGAAGAGTATGTGCAGTACAAGGCAATGAACCATATGCAGAGCATCGGTGAGTATGTGGCGGCAGCGGCCAAGACGGAGCACCCCGAGCAGGCAGCGGAGTTCGTTCGCTGGTTCGTCCAGGGTGGTATGAACCCCACTATTATGGCAACTCGTTATCCTCTGTGGCTGGGCAACAATATCGATGATATCGCTGAATCTCTGGAACAGCTGGCCAATGGCACCGTGGATATTACTTCTATTCGGAAGCTGTTTGAGGCTGATCGCAGCCAGTTGCCTCTGGGCGACAGTTCCACTGCGCTGGACTCCAAGATGAAAGAGCAGTTCAAGAATGTGGTGGATGGGTTCTTCCTTAGCGGATCGGAGCGCAAGTTCGAGACGGCAGAGGATGCCATGCAGGAAGCATATAAGAATGCACAGGCGATCCTGGATGCGGCAACGCCCGAAGACAAGACATAATAACCTATAAAATGAAAACTGCCATCTGTGCCGATGGGCACAGATGGCAGACGATCCGGAGTGTGCGTGGATCGTTTTCACAACCCGAGGGTATGCTGTATGGCGGTACGGCATACCCTCTTATTGCGGTTGCAGAGAAAGGGGGAGATATCCTCCAATTCAAAGGATCAGGGGCTGTATGTCTGTCTGACGGCAACTGGTGCGGTAATCCACTGGAGTCATGTCCAGTTGCTGGCGAAAGGCACGGTTGAAAGACCGGATGGTGCCAAAGCCCACATCCTGGGCGATGTCTGAGATCTTACGGTCTGTCTTTTTTAGGAGCTGGGTAGCCGCATTTACACGCAGAAGATTGATGTATTCGTTTAGACCCATGTGTAAATTGGCGTTGATCAAATGAGAAATGTAATATTTACTCAAGTGCAGTTCACTGGAAAGAAACGCTAGAGACAGCTCGTCACTGTAATGCTGGGAGCAGTAGTTCATGATATCGTACAGTGGTGCATGGCTAGTAGTGTCCGTTTGGTGAAGGGTGAACCGGGGCAGTAGCATGCTAACCAGCAGATTGGTATAGCCGTTGAGTGCGGTGATGCGATAGGGTGTATCTTTGTTTTCGTAGGCGTTCATTAGTGCGAGCATCACTTGATGTGCGGGCTCATCTGGCGCAATGTGTAGCACATTGTTCCAGGGAATTTGCTCGGCAAAAAAACGCTCAGCACCCAGCAGGGTATCCACAGCTGGGAGAATGACATAGAATAGCCCTGGCTCCAGAATGTCATAGTAATGTACTTGATTGGGAAAGGCAAAGAAAATGTCTCCGGCCTTCAGTTCAAACTGGTTTTGGTCGGCGTAGGCAATGGCGTGCCCCTGAGCGGCATAGACGATCTCAATCTCTTTGTGTATATGGGGATTCTTGGTTAGACGAAGGCCACGTAGGATCGCAAGGGGCACAGTGCGGTTCTCGTATTTCAAATTAGAATGCGCCATTCGAGCACCCCATTTCATATTTTTTATAGTATAGCACAGTAGGGCTGGGAAAAGCAAGCTGTTGCAGAAAAAATGTGAGAAAAGGGAAAATAACGGGAGTTTTTATTCCAGGGGGATTGACTTTTTTCGAAGTTTGTGCTACATTTTCAATAGTTAAAAGCTGTGATGAAGACACGCAGACCCTGTAAGATACCCAGAGAGGTTGCCGTTTTGGTGCAAGGCAACTGTAACACTGCCGGGCCTGATACCACTTCTGAGCTGCAAGTGCGGAAATGCCTTGTCGGGTGCGCCCGTTAAAGCGTCAATGAGTGGCTCTTTCTTGGAGCAACCAGGGTGGAACCGTGGAATACGATCTGTATCCCACCCCTGATCTTTCAGGGGGTGGGTATTTTTTATACCTTTCTCCCCAATATTAAAAGGAGGAAACTATTATGTCTGAAGAAAATCTGTACACTTTCGAAAACCCCGAGTACCGCAAGACCTACTGGCACACCTGCGCCCACATCATGGCTC
>CAZGTR010000009.1:0-15756 GCA_964528715.1 uncultured Oscillospiraceae bacterium
ATTAAATAAATAGTTAACACCAGTCGTAATCAATGGAATTTTATAGCAAAACGCTCTTACCTTAAGTGGAATACCAATGCTAATTTTACACTTTATCCAGTACTTTTTGGGATTGCTTTTCCACATTTCCACCCTGTTTCGTAGATCTTCCCGAAAATGTATATCCGGTCGTCTGTCCAGAATTTCCATGCCTTTTTTATCTATGAAAGCCTTCGCTGTGGCATAATCATTTTCTGCACAGATCCGTGGCATGGCTGTCAAGAGACTCCACGCCGTTTCCGCATCGGTATCTCTCTCAATTCCATACTTTTTCAGATATGTTGCAACTGCCAATAGCGCTTTCTCACCTTCTAATACATCCGTGATCCAGTCTCTTGTGTGAATACATGATTGGAAATTTTCCCAGTAATTAAAGATATATTTTTCCCTTTTGCTGAGTTTTCTAGCCTGAAACAATGCCATTTCTACAAATGGTCCATCCTCGCCAATTTTTGAATCCGGATACATCACTTCATTCCGCTTTAGGTGCTCCACCGAAAACACAAATGAACAAGGATGTCTCCAATCATATCGATTCACCCCTGGGCCATCAAATACTATATCTGCGTTCACCAGTGGGTAATTACGTGCAAGTGAACCACTATGACTGATCTCCCTGTGTGCAAACTCCCACACATCCGCAGAATTAGGAGCAGAGAATTCCTCTACCATCGTAGCATCCAAAAAATCCGGCTCCCACCAATCATCGCAGTCCAAAAACGCCACATATTTCGTTGTAACATTTTGAATGCCCAAATTTCTTGCACTGGACACGCCGCCATTTTCCTTATGGATCACACGAACATTTGAATACACTTCTGCTAAACTGTCACATATCCTACCGCTGGAGTCTTTCGATCCATCATCAATGAGCAATACTTGCACGGCACTTTTTTCTGGCTGGATAACAACAGATTCCACAGCCCTGCGAACATATTTTTCTCCGTTATACACAGGGATCACAACGGTAATGATTGCCATTATTTTCACTTCTCCTTCAAATACTTCTTTTTCCAATACCGATACAGCAAATATCCCGGGAGCAGGCACAGGGCCGCCAAATTGGAGTGTTCTGTCTTTTTCAGAAGCGTCCGGACGCTCACACCATCAAAAAAACCATAGCACACATACAGCAGCCCATATTTGATCCGGTACTTCAAGGGAAATCCCTTATCCATCCGCTGATTTGATATAAACATCCCACCCTTTGGGTTGGATACTTGCAATTTTTTTCCGGTTCTGGTCAAGCCGCCTTCCAGATAATCGCAAATATAGATCACCTGATCGATATACACACACTTGTGGGTTTGTGCGATTTGATCCCACAGAGCGCATTCTGAAAGGAAGCGCTCCCCCGGAAACACCGGGAAAGGATATTTCAAGAACAGCTCCGCAGGAATGACCTCACAGCAATCACTGCCGTGAATGGTCTTCCGTTCCGTCCTGCGTGGGTCCACCGGTTTTCCATACACCGGACTGACGCACATGGGCTCCGTAACCGTTTTCCCTTTCAAAAAAGTAACAATACCCACAGACGGATCCGTTTTGTATTTCTGCCACGCCTTTTTAACTGTCTCAATGGCATCCGAAGTCAGCGTATCATCGCTGTCCAGCATCAGCACATAGTCGCCCTTGATACTATCGTGAGCAGCATTCAACGCCGTGTGCTTTCCGCCGTTTTCCTTATGGATATAGATAATGGGGAACAGCTCCGTTTGGAACGACGATACCAAATCCTCCGTATCATCTGTGCTTCCGTCATCCACGATGATCCACTGAAAATCCAGATCTGTTTGACGAAGTAATGACTCAAAACAGCACCGCAACAAGCATCCTCGGTTATACGCAGGCGTTATAATGCTAATAAACGGATGGGTGCCCATACGCTCATCTCCAGTTTCCCATATAAAATGTCTGCAACTGCTGCGCAGTGGCTTTGATATCATAACCGGCAGCCCGCACTTCCTCTGCATGGCTCGCCCGATTCTCCAGGTCTGTGTGGACAATTTTCTCTGCCCAGGCCTCCGCTCCCGCTTCCAACGGAAGGAAGGACACCAGATCTGTCATTTTGCAAGCCTCCGGCACCCGGTCCGAAACAACACATGGCAAGCCGGCTGTCTGGGCTTCCGCCAACACCACAGGCAATCCTTCATAGTGAGAAGGCAATACAAACACATCCGCCGCCTGCAGGATCCGCTCCACATCTGCCCGCACACCCAAAAAGCGCACCGCCTCGGTCAGACCCATGGTCTGCACCTTTTGCCGGATCATCCCTTCCAGCGGGCCTTCGCCCACCAGAAGCAGCCTCGCTTCCGGCATTTTTTCATGGATCTTACAGAACATATCTATCAAAAAATCATGATTTTTCTGGGGCATGAACCGGCCTACATGGCACACTGTCAGTGCCTGCCCCAGTGCAAGCTCCTGCCTCACCTGGGCCCGCACTTCCGGATCAAAGGCAAATTTTTCCGTCTCAATGCCGTTATTGATCAGTGTTACGTTCTGCCCCGGGAAAATAAAATCCCCCGCCATGGCGCTGCAAGCAAAGAAATGCGTGGCACTTTCCGGAATTTTCTTCATATAGTACAGCTTCAGCAGGTACTTCAAATTTTTATCCTGATTGCTGTTGTGGCTGTGTGCGATCCTTACCGGCACACCGCACTGCTTTGCCACCTGCAACGGGATCGCGCTCATACAATCCAGATGGCTGTGGACGATCCGGTACTCCGGATGCTCCGTAAAAAACACACGCAACGCCTTTTTGTACCGGGGATCAAAGGGATTCAGCCGGGGCAAACGGTAGATCTTTCCACCCAGGGCTTCGATCTCGTCGTCATAGTCTGCACGAAATTCCCGGTGTACCAGAAAATCGAACTGCACCTTATCCCGGTCGATATGGCGGAAGCAATTCATCAGAAGGGTCTCCAGGCCGCCCCGTCCCATATAAGTCACAATATGTAAAATTCGAATTGGCATGGTATACTCCCTTGCGCTCAAAACGTCAGCACTTCATCGATAACGGTCTTGACCTGCTTTTGCGCCTGTCCCACATCAAAAATTCGCATTTTTTCCCGGTTGTATGCTGCCATGGGGGCCGGATCTGCGGTGCGCAGTTTCGTCAGCGCTTCATAGAATTCCTCCACACGATGGGCATTGCATATCACGCCGCCGGGACCGTCGTCGATCAGGTCCACATTACCCCGGATATCGGAACAAACGATGGGCAGGCCGCTGGACATGGCTTCCATCAGTGCAAAAGGCAGGCCCTCCTGCAAAGACGGAAACGCAAAACAGTCCGCCATGTGGCAGATCTCCGGGATATCTCCCCGATAGCCCAAAAACTGGACTTGCTGTTCCAGCCCCAGCTCTTTGACAAGCCGCTCCAGATATCCCTGCAAGTTACCCTTGCCGCAGATGATGTAATGTACTGACGGGTCGTTCATTTTCGCCACCGCCCGGAGCACCACTTCGTGGTTTTTACGCCGGGTCAATTCTCCAATGGACAGGACCACCCAATCATTCTCATCGAGCTGCAACTGATGACGCTTTTCCAACCGTGATACTCCGCTTCCGGCTTGAAAACGGCTGCTGTCCACACCGGCACCGGATATTCTATACACCTGTGCAGTATGGAATGCCTTTGCTCTGGCTTCGTCCTCCCGGTTGATAGTCACGATGGTATCACAGAAGCGGCTCATCAGCCGTTCCACCGGATAATAGACCATCCAATTGAGCAATGGCGCACCGCTGTAAAAGTGGAAACCATGGCACATATAGAGCACTTTTGTGCCATGCTTTCGGGCTGCTCTCGCCGCCAGGCGTGTCACCACCCCCATCACCGGCTCGTTGGTCCAGATCAGATCATACCGGTTTTCCTTCAGCAGACGCTTCATATCCCGGTAGCCGGAAAAGTTTTTCCCACTCAGAGGGCTCCTCTCCAACCGTACCGTGTGGATCACACAGGGCACATCTGCCAGCGCTTTTTTTACATCGTCCCGCCGCTGCCCCACCACGGAGCAGGCGATCTCCACCTGAAACCCATTCTCGCTGAGGTAGCGCACATGGGGGATCAGGAACTGGATCATCATCATATCCGTGGAAGTGATCAAAAGCTTTTTCATTTCAGTTCCTCCCGGATCCGGGCAGCAATGTTTGCCCCGTCCAGGCCATAGATCTTCCGCAGATGGGCCCGGTCGCCCACCACGGAGCAATATTCGCCACCAATGCCCACACGCAGCAGCCGGGCCTGTCCCGGCTGCTCCGCCAGGACCTCTGCCACTGCCGTGCCAAGGCCGCCGTGGATATTATGCTCCTCACAAGTGACGATCAGCTCATGGCTCGCCGCACATTGGCGCACCACCTGCTCGTCCAGAGGCAACACCGTAGGGAAGGTGTAGATAGTCGGGAAGATCCCCGCCTTTTCCAACAGTTGGGCCGCCAGGGCCACCTCCTGATAAATATCACCGGTTGAAAAAAGCGCCACCCGGCTGCCTTGCCGCACCGGGATGGCCTTTCCAACCTGGAAATCGTCGATTTTTTCCCGGACGATCATCTCGCCGCCACGGCCCAGGCGGATATAGCAGGTACCAGGACAGGTCACAGCTGCCTTTGCCACTGCTGCCGCCTCCACCTTGTCCGCCGGTGCAAATACCTTCACGCCGGGCAAGCTGCGCATGACCGCCAGATCCTCTGTGGCATGATGACTCATTCCCAATGCGCCGTAGACAAATCCGCCGCCGACACAGACGATCTTCACATTGGCGCCGTGATAGGCGCAGTCATTGCGGATCTGCTCCAGGCAGCGCATGGTGGGAAAATTGCCGATGGAGTAGACAAATACCGTCTTCCCCTCCAGGGCCATTCCCGCCGCCATAGCGGTCATATTCTGCTCTGCGATCCCCACATTGAGGAACTGATCCGGCAGCGTCTCCCAGAAAGGACGCAGTACGCCGAATCCCAGATCGCCGGTGAGCAATTCGATGCTGGGGTCCTCCTTTGCCAGATCCAGCAGCGTTTGAATAAAGCCGTCTCTCATTCCTCTACCTCCCGCAGCCGGAACCATGTGGGGTGATACGTGGAGCCCATGGTATGATTTTGATCCACGTCTGCGTCCGCACCCGGAAGTGCCGGATCCTGGATCCCCTCCGGCGTATAGGGATCCTCCACCCCCTCCGGCTTGCACCGATGCAGCGCCGCCACAGCGCCGTCATACTCCCATCCGTCATGGGGATAACGGTAATGCCAGAGAATATCATTTTCCATAAAGGAGATCCGATGACCCTTGGTGGTATGGGCCACGATCACCGTAGGGCAGCCGCTATCGTTGGGCTGCATTGCCTGCCACAGAGCCTCGTGATCATGTCCGTTCAGCTCGATCACATTCCAGCCAAAGCTGCGCCACTTCTCTGCCAGGGGACCGCTGTACAGCGTCCGCTCACAGAAGTCCAGACTCTGCATGTGATTGTGGTCCACCACAGCCACCAGATTGTCCAGGCCAAAGTTTGCCGCAGCCTGGGCCGCTTCCCAGACAGAGCCTTCATTACACTCGCCATCGCCCAAAATAGAAAATACCCGATGGCCTTTTCCATCCTGCTTTGCCGCAACCGCCATACCTACCGCCACGCTCAAGCCATGGCCTAGAGAACCGGTAGATAGATCTACGCCGGGCACAGCATGAGAGACATGGCCAGACAGGCGGCTATCATTTTGATAGTAGGTCTTCAGTTCCTCCAGCGGGAAAAAGCCGCACTCCGCCAGTGCTGCGTACAGCACCGCCCCGGCGTGACCCTTGCTCAAGATAAATCGGTCCCGCCCATCCCATTTGGGCTGCGCCGGACGGTAATGGAGGATATCTGCATACAACACTGCCATGATATCCGCCACCGAGAGCGCTGCTCCAATATGACTTCCGCCGGAAATATGGGTCATTTCCACATCATGCCGACAGATCCGCCACGCCAATTGTTCACTCGTCATGGTACATCATCTTCTTCTAAAATTATCGTGAGATTTCTTCCAACAGCTGGATCTGCTCCGGATCCAGTCTCATCTGAAGAGTTTGCGCTGTTTCCAATATCTGTGCCGGGCGTTTTGCGCCGCATAGTACGACGCTGCCCGGGATATGATCCAGAATAAATCGCACCGCTGTCGCACTCACCGGCAGCTGATGTGCCGCAGCAATACTGCGTAACTGCTCCACGATCTTCAAGTTCTTCAGCAACTTGTCTCCGTGGAAATTTACATAGACCTCCCGGGAACGGCGGTCATCCGTTCCAAAGGTCGCATTTTGATCGTACTTTCCTGTGAGGATCCCCTGGCCCAGGCTGCCCCAGGTCATGGGGGTCATGTCCATCTGCTGGGACAGCTCCAAAATATCCTGTTCAAAGTCCCGGCAAGCCAGCGAATACTGATCCTGGAAAGAGGAGAAACGTCCCTTCCAGGGCTTCAATTCCTCGATATCCGTCTTGCGCAGGTTGGAAAGCCCATAATAGCGGATCTTTCCCTCCTGTCGCAGCTGCTCCAGCGTCTCGATCACCGCCTCGATGGGTGTCTCACTGTCCCGGTAGTGAACTTGGTACAGATCGATATAATCCGTTTCCAGCCTGGAAAGGCTGGAAACGCAGGCCTTGCGGATCCACAAGGGCGAATTATCGTAAACCGTTTTCCCGTTTTCGACTCGCACCCCAAATTTTGTTGCGATCACCGCCTGCTGCCGCCGGGATCCCAGGGCTTTTCCCAGTGTCTTCTCGGACTGGCCCAGGCCGTATGTATCTGCCGTGTCGAAGAAATTGATCCCGTGGTCCAATGCGGCGTTGACCGCCTCCACCAGTTCCTGTTCTTCCACCTTTCCCCAGCCGTAGCCGCCCATGGGGCAGCCGCCCATGCACACTCTGGAAACCCGCAGATCCGAATTTTTAAGCGTAATATATTCCATCTACCTGTGCTCTTTTCTAAAAATGTATCCGTTTGCCTTTTTCAGCACCGCTTCCACAGTCTCCACCAATATGCGGCAATCCGTCCGGAACGAAACTGTCTCAGCATATTCCACCCGCAGTGCATTTTTCTTTTTCAGAACGAATTTCTCGTACATCTCGTCGGCATTCTGATCTCCCACGATCTCATCCAGATTGATAAACGCCACAGAGCTGTGGTCCGTGATTCCCGGGCGGACCAGCAAGATCTGTTGCTCGGGCCCGGCATACTGTTGCACATATTGCATCAGCTCCGGTCGTGGCCCCACCAGGCTCATTTTCCCTGTAAACACCTGGAACAGCTGGGGAAGCTCGTCCATTTTCGTTTTTCGCAGGAAATTCCCCACCTTTGTGATCCGGGGATCGTGGAGGGATGTGGTCCCGCCGCCGATCTTGTCCGCATTTTTCACCATGGTTCGGAATTTACAGATCTGGAAGGTTTTCCCCTGGTAGCCGCCCCGGTCCGCACGATAGAAAATGGGAAATCCATCCTCCACGCCGATCAGCAGCGCCACCACCAGGTAAAAGGGCCACAGCAGGGCAATGGCGCAGCCGGAAATGCAAATATCCAGCACCCGTTTTACGAACCGGTTGTATATTCTGTTATAGGCCGCCGTTTCCCGGCGTACTGCCGTTTCCTGCATACTTCTCCATTCCTTTTACCAAAGCATTGATGCACCCTTACTTTTTCTTCTGCCCGTAACCGTAGCCATAGCCGTATCCATACCCATAGCCGTAGCCGTAGCCATAGCCGGAAGCAAAGCCCCGGTGCATATCATTGAGCACACAGCCAACGATGGGCAGCTTGCTGTCGCCCAGGCGCTGGAGTCCATCCAGGATCTGCTCTCGGGAAGCAAAGTCCTGCCGGATGACCACCAAGCTGCTGTCTGCCAATTCTGCCAGTTCTGCCGCATCCGCCAGCAACGAGCAGGGAGGTGTGTCCAATATCACATAATCAAACAAATTCTTTGACGCCTGGATCAGTCGCACTGTCCGGTCCTGGCAGAGCAGTTCAGCGGAATTTCCCCGCATACCGGTGCCACCGGAGATCACAAACAGATTCTCAAACTGAGTCTGGTATACGATATCCCGCACCGCCACGCTGCCGTGCAGGTAATCCGGCAGAGAATTGCCCAGTGTCAGCTGCAACGCCTTTGCCACAGCGGGATTGCGCATATCGCAGTCGATAAGCAGCACCCGTTTTCCCTTTTGTGTCAGCGCAAGGGCCAAATTCACAGAGACAGTCGTCTTGCCCTCACCGGGCACTGCACTGGAGACCAGCAGGACCTTTTCCCCCGCCTGCTCCATTTGCTTTTCTACCCGCAACCGCAGCAAACGGATTGACTCGGTAAATCCAGTATGGTTTTTGGTCTTCCCCAGGATGGGGCAGGTCTCCCGCTGGGGCACACGCACACCGGGGATCCGTCCCACACATGGCGTATTCAGAACCTTCTTCAGTTCTTCTTCGCTGTGGATGGTATTGCGGGACAGGGCGATCAGACCCACGATCACGACCCAAAGCAGCACACCCAGGATCGCACCCTTTACTGCCGCATTTTTCCATTGGCGCTGGGAATTGGGCTGGGTCGGCACGCCGGTCTCATCCAGCAGCACCAGCACCGTGGGGCCCACTACAAACTCTGCGATCTCCGGATAATAGGTAAGCACCGCATTGAGCACATCATAAGCCCGCTGAGCATCAGAATCCGTTACCTTCACCGTCAAAATATTGGAGCCTGCGCTGGTGGAGACGGAAACACCGGGCATATAAGAGATCCCCAGATGATTTTTCACCCGTTCCTGGAGCACACCACTGGTCAAAATATACGGAAACGTCTTTGCCATCTGCTCCGCAGTCTTTGAATTATAGCTGCTGATGCCGGAATACATAGGAGCCGCCACCCGCACCGTAAAGGATGCCGAAGCCGTATAGCTGGGATAATAGCTCCGATACTGACGAACCGCCAGCAGACTGCTTCCAGCCAGAGCCAGGACCAACAGCAGCAGGATCTTTCTCTTTCCGACTTTCAGAAACGCATCCAGCAGAACAAACAGGTCCAGTTTCTGTTCTTCTTTTTCTTCAAGTTCCATAACAGTAACCTTTCCTTATCACTTGGTATTTCCATAGGAACCGTAGCCATATTGGCCGTACTTACCGTACTTGCCGTACTTGCCGTATTTTCCGTAGCCATAACCATAGCCCCGGCCGGTATTCATGGCAACTGCCTCCACATCATTGAGCACGCAGCCCAACAGCTTTGCCTTGCCGTTATCCAGTGTCTCCACTGCCTTGTTCACCGCTGTGGCATTGGCCACATTCTGCCGCACCACCAGAAGACTTGCGTCTGCGTAGGCCGTCATGCTCTCTGCGTCAGAAACCGCAGACATGGGGGGCATATCCAATACCACATAATCAAAGGCATTTCTCGCCCAGACCAGCAGCTCCTTCATCTCCTGGGAGGATATGAAGTCGCCGGAGTCGTGACCGCCGTGCCGTTCCAGCAGCACATAGAGCTTGCTTCTGTTCTCCTGGATCACCGCGTCCTCTATGGGCACCGCACCGGACAGAACATCCCGCACCGTAAAGTCAAAGCTTGTCTGCTCCAGCACAGTATGACAGGCCGGCTTGCGCAGATCGCAATCGATGAGCAGCACTCGCTCGTGCTTTTGCGCCAAAGACAGCGCCAAATTCACCGCCACGGTGGACTTTCCTTCGTTTTCCAGCAGGCTCGTCACCATCAGCACCTTGCCGGAGCCCATCTGCTGCTCCACCCGCCGGCGCAGCTTTCGGATGGTCTCCGTAAATAGGAAGCTGGTGGCCGGATTGATGATCAAGATACCGGTCTTACGCCGGCGGATCCAGGCAACGATCGTCTTGTACTTATTTTCATGGGGAATATCCCCCAGGTAGTGGCAATCCAGCTTTTCCCGGGCTTCCTTGCCGCTGCGTACCGTGTTGCGGGTATAAGCCCACGCAGCCAGCAGCACCGCCGTCACCACCGCCGTATAAAACATCATCCGCTTCATCTGTCCGGCAGCGTCAGAGTCGTTGGTCGGTGCCGTGGGCACTGCGGGATTTTGCAGCACCTCCAAAGTAATGCTATCCAAGACCCTGTAGGTCACGGTCTCGTGGTGCTCCATCACGGCCTGGGCCACGGCAAATGCAGTGCGAGGGTCCGAAGCTGTGACCGTTACGGTCAGCAAATTGGTCTCCGGGATCACGCTTGCTTGAATAGATCCGTCAAAATGGTCCGCCTGAATCTGCTGCAAGATCGCCTTGCGCATAACAGAGCTGTTGAGCAGCTCCGAAAACACCGTCGCCAGGCTGGATGCCGAGGTCAGGTTGCTGTACACCGTGGAGCTGGTACTGTGGGTGGTGACCACATAAGTGGTGGTGGTCTGATAGACCGGCGCATAGGCACTATCCACCCGTATGTATGTTGCCACGCCCACCATCAGCGCTGCCAGCAGGATCAGCAGCCAGCGCTTCAACACATCCCGGACCAGAATGATGGGATGAAAGGGCAGAAATCCGCCCACATATTTCTCGTTTGCTTCTTCCATGGGCTCACCCCTCCACCACTACGATCAATCTGGTGCAGGCTTTGGTTTGCACCGTTTCATTTTCCCCCGCCATTGTCTGCACCCGATACTCGACGGTATAGACACCAGGGGTATTGGTATCCACTGTACCCACCACCTGTACAGACAGCGTCTCGGGAATTCCGCCCTTCAGAGAAATCGTCTCTCTTTGCTCTTTATAGCTACTCAGGTAATGCTCCGGATCAAAGGCCGCTCCCACCGGCAAATAAATCAGGTAATCTGTCAAATTCAGCGTTGCCTGATAGGTCTGTGCATAGACCTCCAGGGGAAGCTCCAGCTTCACCGTATCTCCCAGCGAATTGGTCACCCGAAATTCCACCAGGTGCTCTCCCACCGTAGAGATCACATTCTCAGTGAGCAACGTGGCCCGAATTCGACGGGTGATATCTCCATCCAGAAGATCCGACGCATGGATATAGTTTAGTGCATCCAGATTGCTACTTTGGTGAAGCAGTAGCGGCGCAGTGAGAGAAAACCGTGGACTTTCGTAATCGGTAAAGCACACCCGTCGGGTAGCCTTGGTCACATTTCCTGCCCGATCAAAGGCCGCATAGCTGACCGTAGCATTGCCATCGGCATCCAGTAACCGAATATTTTCCACGATCAGCGATGCTGTCACATCTCCATCCTCCCGGTCACTGGCCGTTACGCCTTGAAGCAGTGCTTCCTCCGAGTCCAGCACAGACAGTTGAAGCATTTCCTCGCTCATTTCGATCCTGGGCGGGTTGCCATCTGTATGTTGCTGCACCCGATACCGGTAGCCGTAAAAGACAGCCAGAGCTGCCATCACCAGCGCCAGCATCACCCATGTTTTTCTTTTCATACTTACTTCGCCTCTTTGCTTCAACGCATCGGCCTTGCCGACGGAAGTGGTTCATTTTTTATGATACTTCTTGGATTGTGCCACAGCAGACACTGGGCCGCCGCTGGAGAAAACTCCGTTGCCAGCAGCTCGTACACGTCCTCCATCCAGGGGGTACGCATCCAGGGGGAGTGGGCATCGCTGGCCACCGCTGTGGCAAAGCCCGCCTCCACCAGCAGGAACGCCGTTTCCTGCGCTCCGCCGCCGAAACGCCCCAACAAGCTTCCCCGGTTCACCTGAAACAGGCATCCCATTTTATTCCACAGTTCTATACACGCCGGATCCTCCTGGACGCATTCATAGCGCTCCGGGTGGGCCACCACCGGGCGAAAGCCCGCCTGTATCACACTTTCCAGTATGCTCGTGTTCTTATTTGTCGAAGAATGGAAGGGAAACTCGATCAGCGGATACCGGGAGCCATTGATCGTCAGCAGCTGCCCGCTTTTCAGGAGCCGTGCCGTATCCGGCGTCCCCAATATTTCCATACCCGGAAACAGCCTCAGCGGGATCCCGGTATCTTCCAGCGCTTCCCGCACCAGGGTAAAAGCCGCCATCACCTCCCGGGCATCGCCCCGGATACAGTGTGGGGTCACGACCATGCTGCGCACGCCGCTGCGCACCGCCATATCTGCCATTTTTAACGACTGCTCCAGACTCTGGGCACCATCGTCCAGCTGCGGCAGGATATGACTGTGCAGATCAATGATTTTCATTGTTTCCATCGTTTACCTCAGTGACGCTGCCCCGGCGGATCTCATAGTTGCGGCTGCAAAATGCTGCACTGCCCGGGCGATGTGTGACCAGGATACAGGTCCGCACCACACCGCTGCACCGCAGATTTTCCAACATACGCTGCTCCGTTTCCAGATCCAAGCCAGAGGTCGCCTCGTCCAGCAGCAGGATGGAAGCTTTGCACAGCAGCGCTCTTGCCACCGCCAGGCGCTGGGCCTGACCCTCAGAGATTCCCCGATCACCGCTGAGCCTATGCTCCAGTCCTTCCGGGAACTGGCTCACAAACTCCCATGCACAGGCGATCTTCAACGCCTGCTCCATTTCCGCCCGGGTCGCTTCCGGAGCCAGGAGCCGCAGATTGTCTGCCACGGTTCCAGAAATGATACTATTGCCCTGCGGCACATAGGAAAAGGCCATTCGTGTCCCGGCGGAGATGGGATATACCGCCCCATCCTCACCCAGCAACTGTGCCGTTCCTTCGCTGGGAGATACCAGCCCCAGCAAAAGCCGCAGCAAGGTAGTTTTTCCTTCTCCGGAGGGACCGGTCACCGCAATAGTCTCCCCGGGACGGGCCGTAAAATCAAAGGCACAAAGCACCGGTTCTCCGGTTTGATACCGGAAAGATACCCGGCGCAGCTCCAGCCCCAGCTGCTGCTCTCCATCCAGCCCCACAGGCACCTGGGTGCATTCCTCCGGCAGTTCCTCCACTGCCATGATCCGTCCGGCAGAGGTAAAAACCGTCACCGCTTGCTGCACCTGCGATACCAGAGAGGAAAACGCACTGCGCAGCGTTGTTGCCAGCTGCAAAAACATGGTCATGGTGCCATAACTGATGGTGCCTGTCCAGAGCTGATACACGCCCCAGCCAAAGCAGGCCGCCGTCACCAGCAGGCTGACCACGGACATACCTGTGGAGACCGCAATGCGAAAAGCTTGATAGGAAAGGCTTTTGTCTTCGTATCCTTTTTGTAATTGTTCCAGGCGCTGCGCATAGCGGCCGGTTGCGGAAAACGCCTTGATACTGGTCAAATTGCAGAACGAGTCCTCTTGAAAGGACATGATCTCGCCGGTCATTTCCTTCATGGTCAAATTGTACCGACGGAGCCTGCCCAGGAAGGCCCTGGAAACCACCAGGCTCACAGGCGCACCTGCCAGAGCGATCAGCGCCATGACCGGATCGTAGCACATCATGATCGCAAAGGCACCCACCAGCTTCATACCGGCGGTCAGCAAGCCGGGGAGAAAATCGATCACCCCATCCGCTGCGGTATAAACATCCGCATTCAGCCGGTTCAGCAGATCTCCACTGCGGTAAGCCTCCAGCGGCTCCCACTGGGCCCGGAGCACTGCTTTATAGGCGCTGTGTTGCATTTCGTTGCGCACCCGCACATGGGTAGCAGCACCCACCCAGGAGGAAGCAGCCTGCAGCGCCAGGGACCCTGCCACCAACGCCACCATCGCCAGCGCAGCCCCCGCGACCCGATCCGACGCACGGCTTGTCACCGCATCGATCAGATTTTTGGTAGCGATACTGGAGACCAGTGACATTCCGGTTCCCAGCAGCCCCAAGGCCGTCACCGCCAGGATCCGCCTGCGATACCGGGAGATTTTTCCCCACAGCCAGCCGCACTCCCGCTTCCATTGCTCTTTATGCACTTTTTCTCTCATATTCCAGAGCCTTTTCATGGGCATTTGCTCTCACAATCCTTTTAAAAAAGCCTGCTTGTCTCCACTGAAAAAAATACTTCCAGTGCCCCGCTTTAATTATGTATAATGATACCATAGTCACAAATTTATGTCAATCCATTTTGTGCCCTTTTGCGCCTCCTAAATGTGGGGCTCCACACAGGAAATTATTGTTGATTTTTGCCAAAATACACCTATAAATAATAAAACAACCGGTTAGCTTCTTCTTTTTCCATCGGTGATCGCCCCGGTCCCTTCTACTCAAACTGTGTATTTGCATCTTTTGCCGAAGTTCTATTGACAATGCCACTACACACCGCTATAATGGTTTTATTCCAAATCAAAAAGAGGTCTTTTGTATGTGGTTCATTCTTGCGCTGCTGTCGGCGGTGTTTGCGGCCCTTACCTCCATCCTTGCAAAGGTCGGCATTGACGGTGTCAACTCCAACCTGGCTACTGCCATCCGCACCATGGTCGTGGTGGTCATGGCCTGGGGAATGGTGTTTCTGACCAACGCCCAGAGCGGCCTTTCCGAGATCAGCCGAAAGAGCTGGATCTTTCTGATCCTGTCCGGCCTCGCCACCGGCGCTTCCTGGCTGTGCTACTACCGGGCACTTCAGCTGGGCCAGGCTTCTAAGGTGGTCCCCATCGACAAGCTTAGTGTCGTCATCACGCTGGTCCTGGCGTTTGTGTTTCTCCACGAGAAATTCACGCCGAAGTCTGCCATTGGCTGTCTGCTCATCACGGCTGGCACCCTGCTGATGGTACTGTAAAATAACAATACACAAAATGCCGAATCTGAGTGCACTCAGATCCGGCATTCTTATTTTATTTTCCCGGCAACGTCCGTAGCCAGGGAAGCAGCTCCCCTGCACTTTCCAGTACGAGGCTCGGCTTCACCGCTGACTGCTCCAATATCTCCCGGGTCGTCTCTCCCGTAAGAACCAGCACGCCCTTGGCCCCGGCGTTCAAGCCGGACATCACATCCGTATAGATCCGGTCGCCCAGCACCGCTGTTTCCTCCCTGGCACAACCCGCCATTTCCATTGCCAGCTCCACCATCAGCGGCTGGGGTTTTCCCACCACCACAGGTGTCCGACCGGTGGCATTTTGGATACCGGCGCAAATACTGCCGCAGTCGATGACACTACCATATTCCGTCGGACAGCACAGATCCGGATGCGATGCAATGTAGGGAATATCCTTTTTCGTGCACAGCAACTTGCACACATCCTCCAGCTTTTTGAATGTCAGCTCCGTGTCAAAGCCCATGACCACGCACTGCACCTGCTCTAGATCCTCCGTGACCACAAAGCCCGCCCGGCGCAGTTCTTCCTTGAAGGACGCAGTACCGCAGACATAGAGCTTCTTCTGCGGATGATTTTTCTTTAAATAGTAAGCTGTCGCCTGGGCAGACGTCATAAAGTCCGCTTCCGTGGTCTCAATGCCCAGCCGTTCCATTTTCTTCACATAGTCCGCAACGCTTTTTGAAGAATTATTGGTGATGAACAGATACTTTCCCCCGGTGCGGCGGATCTGCGCCAGCAGTTCCCGTGTGAAATCAAATACACATTCTCCCAGGTACAGCGTTCCATCCATATCAAACAGATACAGCCTTGTGTTTTTCACAAGATCTTCCATTTTTTCTCCCCCTTATCCCTCTGCTCGCATTGTAGCAAAACCACCATTCAAAGTCAATCTGAGACCGTTACAAAAAATTATCAAAAAATCCATAAATCAGCGCAGAAAAATATTGACAATAGCTACAAAAAGTGATACACTTCTAATCGGTACAGATGTACCGAATGAAATGCACAGTGAGCCATTTCAACGGCAGCTGTGTAAATCCTGTATGGGCCGAGC
>CAZGTR010000010.1:0-6931 GCA_964528715.1 uncultured Oscillospiraceae bacterium
AGGGGGTTCATTTGAAAATCATAAAAATATATGAATTTCCCCGGAGAGCAAAAAAATTCTGGCAGCAAGAGACTCAATTTGAACCCCCTGTTGCCAGAACTCGTTGATTTACAAGGCTTTTCAGTTTTGAAAAAAATAAAAGTCCGAAACCATTTGTATCAATGGTTTCGGACTTTTGTGGTGCCGCTGACGGGACTCGAACCCGTACAGTATTTCTACCGGGGGATTTTAAGTCCCCTGTGTCTACCGATTCCACCACAACGGCTTGAACTTGATTATGTTACCACATTTTCCGGAAACCGTCAAGTATTACAGCTGGTCCAAATTCAGCGAAAATGCCGGCAAACAGTTGTCGATGAACCAGTCCAGTTCCTCCCGGCCCATGGCCTTCATGGAGTCCATGGTCTGCTGGGCTGCGGACTCGAATTCCGTATTCCCGGCCTTCTGTTCCTCAATACACTTGATATATGCGGACAATTTATCCGCCGCCTTTACCACCGGCTCCAGCTCCTTATCGTCCTCCAGCACCAGCGGCGCGTAAATATGCCGCAGCTGCTCCGGCAGCATTTGCAGCAGCCGCTCTCCGGCGATCCGCTCCACCTGCTTATAGGCCAGCTTGATCTCCGGATTATAGTACTTGATGGGGGTGGGCAGGTCGCCGGTGAGGGTCTCCGACGCATCATGATACAGCGCCGCCACGGCACATTTATCCGGGTCCGGCCCTTCCAGCCCCAGAATTTCCCGGCGGATCAGCGCCAGGGCATGGGCCAACACCGCCGTCTGGTGGGAATGCTCCTGAATATTTTCCGAAAATGTATTGCGCATGAGGCCCCAGCGGGTGATGTTGCGCATTCTGCCCAACAGGGCATAAAACTCATTTGCCATTTCTCTCTCCTACGATTTTCTCGATCACCGCCGGAAGCTCCTCCGGCGTTTCGCAAAAGTATTTTGCCCCAGCGTTTTCCATTTCCTGCCGGGTACGGAACCCCCAAAGCACGCTGACGCAGGGCACATTGGCATTTTTCGCCGTTGCCACGTCCACTTCGCTGTCACCCACATAGATGCAACTCTCCACGCCGATGGCTTTCATTGCCTGATAGACCATGTCCGGCTGAGGCTTGCGGGGGCAAGCCGTGCTTTCCCCTTGGGTGTAGATGCCTGGAAAATAGGTGGCGCAGGCCAGCTTTGCCGCCGTATCCGGCTTATTGGTGACGATGGCCATGGGATAGCGTTTTCCCAATTCTGCCAGAGCCTCTCGGATACCAGGATAGGGAGCTGTCTTTTGCTGGCAGTGGGCCACGTAAATCTCATGGAAGGTATCCCAAACCTCGTCCACTTTCCACTGTCCATCCAGAGACAGCGTCAGCAGCTGCCGGGCACCATTGCCAACGAACCGGCGCACTTCTTCCATCGTCCGTTGGGGCAGGCCCAAGCGCACCATGGTCTCATTGACCGTATCTGCAAGGTCTTCCAGGGTGTTCAGCAATGTGCCATCCAGATCCCACAAAATGCCAATGCTCATAGCTGTCCCCATCCCTTTTTCAGCCGGATATCTTCGCCCAAGAATGCAACTCGGACGAAGTTGCCCCGAAGCCGGGAAACGATCTGGGGATTATAGCGCTTTGCCAGATCCTCAGTATTCAAATTTGTGGAAATGATGGTGGGTTTTTTTGCCAACATCCGGTCGTTGATCAGCGAATATAATGCCGCCGTGGTGAACTGACCAGGCATTTCAGTTCCCAGATCATCCACGATCAACAGATCACAGGCAGTGTATTTTTCGCTGTCTCGCCGGGCCTGTTCGTCTCCGCTGAACTTCGCCCGCTCCATGCAGTTAAATAGATGTCCGGCGCTTTCATAGACCACCGCATGACCATTTTCCGCCACCGTCCGGGCAATGCAGGCAGAAAGGAAGGTCTTGCCCAGGCCGGTATCCCCGGAAAACAGCAGATTTCCGGACTTTTCGCTGAAATGAGTTGCATACCGGTGGCAAACCTGGTAGGTCCGCTCCATGACCATGCGGATATTCACCTTCAGCTTGGGGTCCATCTGATCCGGGTAGTAATCCAGCCGAAAATCCTCAAACCGCTCCTCTCCTTCAGAGAGGAAAGTCAGTTCTTTTTTCTGTTCCTCGCCGCAAAGCTTTTTCAGGCAGGTACACATGGTGCTGCCAATATAGCCGCTACCACCGCATTTGTCACAGACAGTCTCCTCGTCCAGAAAGCCAGCGGGAAAATGCGCCTCGATCAGCATTTTCCGCTCCCGCTGTAAGGCAAGATTTTCCTCTTTTACCTTTTCCATCAAAGCCCAGGCGTCGCCGCCCTGGGTGAAGGCCGCTTGGGCAGCCTGGGCCATGGTCTTGCGCAACAGGATATCGATCTCCCGGATCCGGGGCACCCGCTCATAGGCCTGCTGCAAATTCTGTCTGTATTGGGACTCCCGGTCAGCCTTTTCACTTGCCAGCCGCTCCCGGGCCCGCCGGATCACCTCTTGACTATATGCCATGGATCAAACCTCCTGCAACATTCTGGCGATGGCCGCCTGCTCGTCCGCATCCAGCTGCCGCTGGCCGCTGCGCTCCACAGGCTTCCGGTCGCCGTTTTTGATAGCTTCTGCGGTTTTCAGCCCCGCCTCGTTCCATCGCTGTAAAATCTTATTCATGTAGGGCCAGTTCAAATTGCCGGTATTCAGGCAGGTACGCTCATAGGCCATGGCGATGGCCTCCTGATCAAAGCCCATTTCCAGCCAGCTGGTGGCATAGCGCTCCTCCGCCGCTGTCAAAGATCTCCCCCGAATCTGGAGCGTCTGCATGAGCTGGTGCAGCTGG
The DNA here is from genome assembly GCA_964528715.1 of uncultured Oscillospiraceae bacterium. Lineage (GTDB taxonomy): Bacteria > Bacillota > Clostridia > Oscillospirales > Oscillospiraceae > Faecousia. Next base: position 2,828 of record CAZGTR010000010.1, read on the forward strand.
CTGTGCCGGGTGTTCTGGGTGTGGATGTAGGCCGCAGCCGCTTCCAAGGTGTCAATACCTTGCTCCGCCCAGCTGTACGCTTCCTTTTCGATGGTACGCAGACTGGGGTTACGCAGGCTCCCCCGCTGTCTTGCCCGGTCCTTGCAGTAGGACACCAGCACAGAGATCACTTCCGTGGGCAGACCCAGATAGTGGATAAAGGACAGGAGGATCTTCAATTCCTCGGTGTTCAAATTTCGACCCAACAAGCGCTGCACTTCGCCATAGAGCATCCGGAAACTTTCTTCCCGGTCCATGGCCTCCAGCACATCCTTTTCCGAATAGGTGGGCCGCTCTCCGGGAAGGATGACTTTTCGGCTTTCCTCCGTCCACAGCCCCAGCTGCCGCAGGGTCGCGGTGGCGCAGGAGAGCCGGGAGGTGGTGAAATTCAGTTCTGTCTCCGCCCGAGCCGGGTCATTGCCGCAGCGGACGAATAAGTACAGCAGCGCTGCATCGCCGCTGGAGGTACCAAATAGCTTGCGCAGATCCTCTGGCGGGATGTTCAAATTTTCTATGTTCATGCTCATACCCTCAAAATTCGTCAATTGTTGTCATTATAACACACCTTCCCCGGAAGGACAACGCTTTTCTAAAAGAATTTCCTGCATTTTTTAGCCATTGGCCACGATATTATTTTCGATTTGCTCGTTTGTAGTGATGCAACAGCGTTTTTCTTTTCTTTCGTTCCGCTTTCGCGCAGTTTCGAAATGTTCCTCCTCTTTGCATACATTTCCGGCACTTTGCCCATTAGTTCTTCCTTTTTATTCCCATTTTTGTTTATTTCAACAAAGCAAATCTCCTAATTTTAGTTACTATCCCAAATTGACGAAAGCAAATTTTTACATTATATTAAGAACGAAAAGAAAGCATTTAATTTTGAAACGAAACCAGAATTAAGGTGGTCAGTGCCATGAAATATATGATCGCAATGGATTGCGGTGGAACCAAAACCGAAACAATCCTTTTCGACGAAACCGGTCACATCCATCACCGGGATATCGGTCCAGGTGCCAACGGCATGGACATTGGAAAACCAGAAGCCCTGCGGCGCTTTCTTGGAACCATGGAGCGAGTCGTCCCCTGTTCTCCCGGACGTATCCGTGCTATTTACGGCGGCATCGCCGGTGTCATTCCACTAGGTGATTTTTATACCCCAGCGATCGCTCCCAAGAATTATGCAGACAGCATCCGCATCGTCGACGACGGTCCCAGTATGATTTCTGCCACCATTGGCCACCAAGACGGCTGCGGCATGGTCATCGGCACCGGTTCTTCCTGTTTCATTCGTATTTCCGGAATGCCGCTTCAAAAGGTCGGCGGCAAAGGTTATCTCATCGACACCGGTGGAAGTGGTTTTGAGCTTGGACGTGATGCCATTGCCGCTGCTTTTCGTGCGACAGACGGTCGCAGTGAAGCAACGTTGCTAACGCAGCTGATTAGGGAACAAATGGGCGTTCCTGTTGACCAATGGATGGAACGAATCTACGATCCATCCTCCGGCGGACGACCCTTCATCGCCTCCTTTGCCCATTGCGTCTTTGAAGCCCATGCAACAGGAGACCTGGCTGCCAGAAATATTTTCCAGCGCAATGCCCAGGCCCTGGCAGATCTGACCTATGCCGCCGCCAAGCATTTTGACGGCCCCTTCCCCGTTGTGATGAACGGCGGGATCATTCGCCATTTCCCCGCATACGCCAATGCCATTTGTGCACTGGCGCATCCCCGGGCGATTATGCGTTTGGGCGATGCCCCTCCTGTGTACGGTTCTGCTGTAGAAGCCATGTGGGATGCCGGTTTGGAAGCCAGCCCCGCCTTTCGGGAACGTTTTCTCACAGAACATGCAACTCTGTGATCACCCCCCCGTCGCTGATCCGATGTTTCCGGCATCGGTGTATATCTCGCAACCACTATCATATATCGTATGCTGTCTCCCCGAAGTTTCCGGAAGTACTTCCCGGAACAGCAGAAAGGAAGAAAAAATGAAACGAATGAAAAAACTCTTTGCGCTAGTCCTGGTCTTCGCCATGGCCGCCACCGTATTTGTCGGCTGCGACGAAAAAACCAACAACGACTCCACGCTGACCGCTCTGTCCACTTCCGGACAAAACGTGGTACAAACCGCAGTCCCTCTGATTGCAGGTGAGCAGATGAAGATCTGGGAAAAATACGGTCTGAACGTCACTCGGACCCACTATGTATCCGGTCCTCCTCAGTTGGAAGCCAACCCCTCCGGTGATTGGAGCATCGGTTGGATTGGCGCCCCCGCTGCCATCACCGGTGTGCTGACCTACAACATGAAGGTCATCTCTCTGTCCGGCTTTGACTATTCCAACAAGGCATTTTGCCGGGCTGACAGTCCTCTGGCAACAGCCGGCGAAGGTCCCATTTCCGAAACGTTGGGCACCGCTGATGATTGGAGAGGCCTGACCATTCTGGTGGGCCGCGGCACTGTTTGCGACGCCGACTTGATGTTCATGCTGGATAAGCTGGGCCTGACCGAGGATGATGTCAATATCGTCAACTCCGATATCGACAAGGGCTATCAGGCATTCATCAGCGGTTCTGCTGATGTGTTGTTCGTCTCCGGCACCTATACGACCATGCTGGAAGAGGATCCTGCCTATACCTGCTGCCACACCATGGGCGGTATGGATGCCGCTATGGCCGGTAACATCATTGCGGAGGCTGATTGGCTGGCCAAGAACGAGGACACCGTCGTCAAGTACCTAGCTGGCGCACTGGAAGTACTGCTGTGGTGCTATGATGAGACCAATCTGGAGCAAGGAGCCAACTGGTTCTCTCAAGTCATGCTGGAAGAATTCGGAACCGTCACCTCCACCGAGGCTGCACTGGACAGTGAAAAAATGACAAAGTTCTATCCACTAGAATTCTACGAAGGCCTGTGTAAGGTGGAAGAAAACGGCCTGACTGGTATGCAAAACCTCTTTGGTACCTTTTTCGATATTCAGGTCGCCATCGGCAACCGTGATGCTGCCGACCGTGACAAAGTCGTCGCCGCTGTGGATTGCAGCTACCTGGCCAAGGCTATCGATCTGTATAAGACCAACAACGGTTTGAATTGACCATTCTGGGCTTTCCCCGGGGTGCCCCTGGGAAAGCCCTTCCGCTTCTATTTGCTTATAGGAGAGCGCTTATGTTAAATCACGAACAAATCAAGGCGGAGGCCAAAGCCAAAGAGCTGAAATCCATCCGCAAAGAGAAAATCAAATATCTTTCCATCAGCGTGATCGTTGTGCTGTGCGTCCTGCTTTTGTGGCAACTTGTTGTTCAATTTGAGCTGGTCAGCACACGTTTTTTCGAGTCACCCATTGGCGTGATCAAAACCATCATCGAAAAAATCAGCAGCAAGAAGCCTGACGGCGGCCTGCTGCATCAACATATTTGGGAAAGCACCAAGGTCGTTTTCTTTGGCTTTGCGTTAGCCGCTATGATCGGCATTCCTCTGGGCCTGTTCATGGGCTGGTTCCGCTTGTGTGACCGGATCATCCGGCCTCTGTTCGAGTTGGTCCGTCCCATTCCAAGCCTTGCCTGGATCCCTATTTGTCTGCTTTTTCTGGGCATTGGCATTGAAGCACGAGCCGTTATCATTTTTACCGGTTGTTTCGTTGCCACGGTACTCAACACCTACACCGGTATCCGCTCCACCAACCAGACCTTGATCAATGTTGCCAAAACCTGTGGCGCCACCAATTTCCAAACCTTTGTCAAAATTGGCATCCCCTCTGCCATGCCCATGATCTTTGCGGGACTGAAAACCTCCATGGGCAGTGCATGGGGCACCATCGTCGCAGCGGAAATGCTAGCTTCCTCCAATGGCCTGGGTTACATGATCCAGATGGGACGTTCCTTTGGTCAGGTCAGTCTGATCATGGCGGGCATCATCGTCATCGGCATATTAGGCTTTATCTCTTCCAGCCTTGTCAGTTTTGTGGAAAGCATCGTATTGAAATGGAGGCCTAAAAAATGAAAAAGAACAATCCCCTCCTGGAAAACCACGGTCGTGCTTACCGCTTTTTCTATTACACAGGCCCATATTTGCTGATC
>CAZGTR010000010.1:7031-15649 GCA_964528715.1 uncultured Oscillospiraceae bacterium
AAACCACGGTCGTGCTTACCGCTTTTTCTATTACACAGGCCCATATTTGCTGATCTGATCATGGCGGGCATCATCGTCATCGGCATATTAGGCTTTATCTCTTCCAGCCTTGTCAGTTTTGTGGAAAGCATCGTATTGAAATGGAGGCCTAAAAAATGAAAAAGAACAATCCCCTCCTGGAAAACCACGGTCGTGCTTACCGCTTTTTCTATTACACAGGCCCATATTTGCTGATCATTGCCTTCTTACTGCTGTGGAACTATGTAGCTTCCAGCGAATCTTCCATGCTTCCCACCCCCTGGGAATCTCTTCAGCGTATGATCACCATCTGGTCCGGCAAGGTGGCAAAGCACACCATGCTTTACCATGTGGGCATTTCCATGCGCCGGGTGCTAACTGCTCTGGTATTTTCTGTCGTCGTGGGTGTTCCATTCGGTATCGCCATGGGTTGGAACAAGACTTTCCGTGCCATCTTCAAGCCGCTGTTTGAGGTGATCCGCCCCGTCCCGCCCATTGCCTGGGTGCCTCTGTTCACACTGTGGTTCGGAACCAACGAATTCTCCCGTATTGCCATCATCACTATGGGTGTGTTCATGCCCATCGTGATCAATTCTTATTCCGGCGTGATCATGGTCCCGCAGATCAATTTCCAGGTCGGTACCGTCTTTGGCGCAAACAGCTTGAATATGCTCTTTGACGTGGTACTTCCCAGCTCTTTAAGTGCCATTTTTGCTGGTATCCGCACCGCCCTGGGCGGTGGCTGGATGGTGCTTTTGGCTTCTGAGATGCTGGGTGCCAGAGAAGGCATCGGTTTTCTCATCATGCAAGGCAGTTCTGCCAACGACCTGACCCTTTCCATTGTCGGCATGGTCATGATCGGCGCTTTTGGCGCACTCTTTGCTTATGGTTTTGATTTCTTAGAAAGGTGGCTGTGTCCATGGAAGAGAAAATGATTTTACAGGTGGATCATATCACAAAAACCTTCTTCTCAGGCAACGGCGACACGGATGCCATTGCAGACATCACCCTGGATGTCCGCAAAAACGAATTTCTCGTGCTCCTCGGCCCGGGTCAGTGTGGCAAGAGCACCTTTCTGAACATCATTGCAAGCTTAGTCCATCCCACCTCCGGAAAAATCACCCTGGATGGCAAGCCCATTACGCAGACCGATAGCCGCATCGCCATGGTTTTCCAAAAAACCGGTCTGTACGAATGGAAGACCGCCATGGAAAACACAGAATTGGGCCTAAAATATCGAAAAATACCAAAAGAAGAACGCCGGGCCATTGCTCAGAAATACCTGGATCTCGTGGGACTTCACGGCTTTGAAGATGCCTACCCCCATGCCCTTTCCGGCGGTATGAAGCAGCGTGTGGGAATTGCCCGTGCCTATGCTGTCAGCCCGGAAGTGCTGCTGATGGACGAGCCCTTTGGTGCACTGGATGCACAGACCCGTTATGCCATGGAAGAAGAGATCCTGCGCATCTGGGAGGCCGAAAAACGGACCGTCGTATTTGTAACCAATAACATTGAGGAAGCCGTCACCCTCGGAGACCGGGTGATCCAATTTACCGAACGTCCCGCCCGGGTCAAAAAGGTTTATGACCTGCGTGAGCTTCCTCGGCCCCGGAGTCAGGTATCTCCCGAATTTCTGCGTATTCGTCAGGAAATCGCCGCCAATGAAGAACTGACCTTGGAGTAAGGAGGGTAACATGAGCGAATACAAAGTTGAGGTCCATGACCTTTGTAAAAATTTCGGAGAACTGGAAGTACTGAAAAACTGTAACTTCAATATCAAACGCGGTGAATTTATTTGTGTTGTCGGGCCCACCGGCTGTGGCAAGACCACCTTTCTCAACACCCTCACCTGTCTGATCCCACCCACCTCTGGTGAGATCCTGATCGACGGTGAAAAAGCAGATCCCCGTAAGCACAACCTTTCCTTTGTCTTTCAGGAGCCCTCCGCTATGCCCTGGTTGACCGTCGAAGAAAACATTGCCTTCGGTATGCGACTGAAGCACTGGCCCAAGGAAAAGATCAAGGCCCGCACAGAACAAATTCTGGAGCTGATGGGTCTGACCAAATGCCGCAAGCAGTATCCCCATGAGCTTTCTGTTTCCACCGAGCAAAAGGTCGTCATTGGTCGTGCCTTTGCCATGGAACCTGACCTGCTTCTGATGGATGAACCTTACGGTCAAATGGATATCAAAACCCGCTTCTATCTGGAGGACGAAGTAATCAGGCTTTGGAAGGAGCTGGGATCCACCGTCCTGTTCATTACACACAATGTGGAAGAAGCCTGCTACCTGGCCGACCGTGTTCTGATCCTTTCCAACAAACCCGCCAGCGTCAAAGAAGATCTTGCCCTGAATATGTCCCGTCCCCGGGATATCACGGCACCAGAATTCATCGAGAAACGGATCCATGTTGAAAATGCGATCAAATGGTGGTAATATTGCCCTAAGTGGCAATGCCTTCCAAGAGAGGAGAAATCCATTTTGAAACATATTTTGATTTTATTTACAGACCAACAGCGTTGGGATATGATCGGAGCCCACGGTAACCCGGTTATCCAAACCCCCAATCTGGATGCCCTGGTGCAGGACTCCGTCACCTTCGACCGCTGCTATACACCCTCTCCCGTGTGTGTTCCTGCCCGGCTTTCCATGCTTGCCGGCCAATATCCCGCACGCACCGGATGCAATAATAACAATGTAGAAAATGTCTATACCGGGAAAGGCTTCTATTCCCAGCTCACAGCTGCCGGTTATCAAAGCTGCGCCGTGGGAAAGCTGCACTATCTGCCAGACCCCTACGGTCTATTGGGTTTTGAGCAGCGTTACAGCCAGGAAGAACTTTCTGAACCCGATGATGACTACACCAAATTCATCATGAAAAATTATCCTCAGGTCATCGACTATAACGGTATGCGAAGCGAAATGTACTATCAGCCCCAGATCTCCCAACTCCCCGCCAAGGATCATCCCACCGCCTGGATTGGAGACCGGAGCGTTGAATACATTCAAAACTGCGACCCCGACCGTCCTATGTTTCTCATGTCTTCCTTTATCCACCCCCATCCGCCCTATTGCCCCCCTGCCCCCTGGCAGAAGCTCTACCGTGAGGATCCGCCGGCCCCCATTGAGCCGGAACAGGAAGAGCTTGACAAGTTCTGGGACATGATCGGTGATCGTTGTAGCTGTGAGCGTCTGCAAATGAGTCGTCAAGATATCCTTCGTTCCAAAAATTTCTATTACGCCTGTATGTCCTTTGTGGACTACCAGGTGGGCCGCATAATTGAAGCTCTGAAAGAAAAGGGGATGTATGATGATACGCTCATTCTCTTTGCCAGCGACCATGGCGATATGATCGGTGACTACCACGCCATCGGCAAACGCTCCATGGTAGACTCCTCCAGCCGTATTCCATTCATCATCCATTACCCTGGTAAGGGGCACGAAGTGCGCCATGAGCCATGTTCCCTGATCGATGTTGCACCCACGCTCCTGCATTATGCCGGGATCAAATACGATTCGGCTGACTTTGACGGTGTCGATCTTTTCACCCCCCACGACCGTTCCTATGTCTACTCTCAGCACGGTTGCGGCGACAAGGGTACATATATGATCACCGACGGCAAATGTAAGCTGGTCTATATCCGTGCTTCTAACAAATATCACTATTTTGATACCCTCCCAGAGGAGAAGGACACCTACGATCCCACCGACTCCAAGATCCAGCGTATGCAAGCGCTCCTGGATGCCTATCGGTTGAGCGACCGTAATCACGCCTCTACCTCAAAAACTTATGAGCCGTATACCAAAACACATCCCCACTATCCCGGGCGTATGGATCACACCATGCGTCACGATGAGGAAGCCGCCATGATCCCGGCGGGCTATCATATCGATCTGCAATAACCCCCTTCAATACACAAATCCCTGCCGAAGTTTCCGGCAGGGATTTGTGTCGTTTTTCAGATGTACCGGCAGGGGCGTTCCCTCCCCCGCCTTTTTTCGCATCACACTGCTGGCCTGTCAGCGACACACTTGACGAAAATGTACCGAAATATTTTCTGTCGTCACAGCGTTTCTCTCTGCACTTTTTCGTCCACAGCTATCATGCCCAGCTTCGGCCCGGTTATGCAAAAATCATCGATCCAGATGTACATTCAAATGGGGGTAGGTCATTTCGATCCCCGCCGCCCGGAAGGCATCCAGCACCCGGCGGTTCAGAGCGTGGTAGACCGTCCAGTAGTCCTCGGTTTTCGTCCACACCCGCAAGGTGTAGCCAATGGCGCTTTCCTCATAGGAAGTCAGGGCCGCAAAGGGCGCAGGGTTTTCCAGCACGCCGTCGAGCTTCGCCACTTCCAGAAGCTTTGCCACCACCAGATCCGGGTCTGCATTGTAAGAAGCCGTCACCTTGATCTCCACCCGGCGGGTGCCGGTGATGGTATAGTTGACGATCTCCGCCGCCACCACGGCGCTGTTGGGGATGAACACCAGCTTATTATCCCCGGTGGTCAACTTGGTGTAGGCGATGCCCACTTCCTTGACCGTGCCGGACTGCCCGGCGATCTCCACGAAATGCCCGGCGCTGAAGGGGTGGGTATACAGCAACGTGAAGCCGCCGATGACATTCGCCAGCATATTTTGCAGGGCCAGCGAAAGGGCCAATGTGGCCACGCTGGCCACCGCCACCACGCCGGTGACATCGATGCCCACGCTGGAGGCCATCATCAGTCCCAGCAGCACATACATGGTGGTCTTTGCCAGGGTCTTGATCAAAGAGTGGGCGGTTTTGTCCAGCCCGGAGCGCTCCAATATCCTTGTGAGCATTTTCATAATGGTGCGGATAAGGAACAGCCCAATGCCGCCGATTGCCACCACCCGCAGGCACACGACCAGAAGATTTCCTCCCTGTTTCGTCACCCATTGCACAAATTCCGTCCAGGTCATATCCATTCTCCTTACTTTTTTCTTCATTATAACAAATTTTAGGGGATATGCAAGCAACATTAATCGGTTCTTAAGAATTCTCCCCCTTTTATCTTAAAAAACTTCCTGCTATAATAAGGTCAGAAACAAGGAGGGATATCCCATGTACCATGTGCTTATCTGCGATGACCAGCCGGACATCGTCAGCGCTCTGAAAATTTACTTAAAGCCCGAGGGCTATCTGCTTTTTGAGGCCGGCAACGGTCTGGAAGCCCTGGATATCGTCAAAAACAACGAGATCCACCTGATCCTGCTGGACATCATGATGCCCGGCATGGACGGCATCGCCACTGCCTCCAAAATTCGGGAATTTTCCAATGTGCCCATTCTCTTCCTGACCGCCAAATCCGAAACGGAGGACATCGTCCTGGGTCTGAATGTGGGAGCGGACGACTATATCACCAAGCCCTTTGTCCCGGTGGAGGTGCTGGCCCGGGTGCGCAGTCACCTGCGCCGCTACGCCACCCTGGGAAGCCGTCCCCCAGAGGGGTCGGATGAGATCACCATCGGCGGCATCACCCTCAACGACCGCACCAAGACCGTCACCGTAGACGGCGACCCGGTGTCCTTGACCCCCACGGAGTACAGCATTTTGAGCCTTTTGATCCACAACCCCGGCAAGGTCTACTCCACCGCCGCCCTGTATGAGGCCGTCTGGCAGGAAGCGCCCCTGGGCAGCGAAAACGCCGTGCCGGTCCACATTCGTCATCTTCGGGAAAAAATCGAGATCAACCCCTCCGAGCCCCGTTACATCAAGGTAGTCTGGGGTCAGGGGTATAAAATGGAAGGAGAGGAAACGAAATGAAAAACAGCATGGTTTTTAAGGTACTGGCCTTCATTTTAGCCACAGTATGTCTTATCGGTGTCATCGGCAACGGGGCCAGCATCCTCCTACTGGCATCCGAGGATATGTATACCCAGGATCTTGACACCATCAAGCAGGATCTGCTGTATTCCTATGGTTATTTTGACGCCTACACTGCCGCCCGCTACTATGCCTCTGTTGTAAGTGGTTTTATGGCCCAGGAGCACTACGAAAAGCTGTATTCCGATCGTGATTACTCCGGCAAAGTCCTCAATGTATATAAAGGCGAAAAAATCGTTTACACCGTAGGCAGTCTGGATAAAAACGCCACCACCACGCAGGTCAAATACACCCTCTCCGTCGATTACCCCTATTTTGTATATCGTTCCGAAGAAGTACCCACCGACTCCTATTCCAACGTCCTGGAAGATCATTTCAACGGAACGCTTTACTATTATGTATTCAACTATCGCACTACCACCCTTGATGTGACCGCAACAATAGACGAGGCTGTTCTGGACATGGAATATCAGTACCTGCTGGAGCTGTACAACTACCGCTACACCCTCATCTGGGCGCTGGCTGGTTTCCTGCTACTGAGCATTCTGCTGGTGGTGTATCTGCTGTGTACCGCCGGACGGGACCGGGATGGTCTCATAAATCCGGTGGGCCTGAGCCGGATGCCTTTGGATGTTTACTGCTTCGGTACCCTCTGTCTTTTGCTGCTGCTCATCGCCATTCTGGATACCATTTCCACCGGGACGGTCGGGACGGTCGTGCTCGTTGCGCTTCTGATCCTGATTTTCGCTGCTGTCTGCGTCCCTGTGGGGCTGGGCTTCCTGTACATTCTGGCGGCCCAGATCAAATGTAAGGGCGGCTACTGGTGGAAACACAGTGTGTGCGGCTGGTGCCTGCGGAAGATCTGGCAGTTTTTCAAGCGTTGCCGGGACGGGGTAAAAGCCGTTCTGGAGCTGCTGCCGGTGACCGGCCAATGGCTCGCCATTGCCGCCGTCATGGCCTTTGCCTTGCTGTTTGCTGCGCTGCTCACCTTCGGCAACTCCTATATTCGGATCAGCATCTTCTTCCCCCTCCTGTTGCTAGCCATCGCCGCCTGTGTTGCCATCATCCTCTACGGCGGCTGGTGCTTCGGCACGATTCTGATTGGTGCAAAGAAAATGTCCGACGGCGAGCTGGACTACCGGATCCCGGAGGAAAAGCTCTTCGGTGCGTTCAAGACCTGCGCCCGGCAGCTCAATTCTCTCTCCGGTGCTGCTAAGATCGCCGCCGAGAAGCAGCTGCGCTCCGAGCGTACGAAAACAGAGCTGATCACCAATGTCTCCCACGATATCAAGACTCCCCTGACCTCCATCATCAACTTTGTGGACCTGCTGGAAAAGCCCCACACGGAAGAAGAGGGTATCCAGTATCTGGAAGTTCTCTCCCGCCAGAGCCTGAGCCTGAAAAAGCTCATTGAAGATTTGATGGATCTGAGCAAGGCCAGCACCGGCAATATGAATGTGAATTTGACGACCCTCGACGCAGTAGAGGCCGTCAATCAGGCCCTGGGGGAATATGCAGACAAGCTGGAAAAAGCCCAGTTGATCCCCATTGTCCGGGCCCCGGAGGAAAACCTCCCCATCACCGCCGACGGTCGGCTGGTCTGGCGGGTGCTGTCCAACCTGCTGGGCAACGCTGTCAAGTATGCCGCTCCAGGCACTCGGGTGTATCTGGAAGTAACGGATGCCCGGGGAGCCGTGCAGATCTCCATCCGCAACATTTCCCGGGATGAGCTGACGGTCACCGCCGAGGAACTGCTGGAGCGGTTCGTCCAGGGTGACACATCCCGCAACACAGAGGGCAGCGGTTTGGGTCTGAATATCGCAAAAAGCCTAATGGAAGTCCAGCACGGCAGCCTTGAGCTGACTCTGGACGGTGATCTATTCAAAGTCACCCTCACCTTCCCGAAAGCGTGACCCCATTCTCCTTAACTGGGGGGGCTTCGGCCCCCGGGATTTTTATACCTTTGGAGGCCCCTATGAAGCTCATTTCTCAACTTTTCGGCTACTTTTTCATTGGCTTTGCCGCCATGGCAGTCCTCTCCGCCTGCTATGCACCCTTTTATTTTCTCCTGCGTAAACGCTTTTCCTTCTGGCGACAGGCAGCCGGTTTTCTTCTGGGTGTATGCGTGATCGTCATCAGCACCGTGACCGTGTTGGATCAAGCCCTTTGCAATTTACTGGACACCAGCACGATCTTTTCCACCTACCACCGGATCAACCTGATCCCGCTGCAATTTCTATTTGAGGCACAAGTCGGGGATGCCAATATGTTCATTCAAGCCATCGCCAACCTGTTCATGTTCGTCCCCCTTGGATTTGTTCTCCCCATTGCCCTGCCCCGGCTGCGCACTTTTGGAAAAAGCGCCCGGACTATGGCGATTTTTTCCCTTTCCATTGAGGTTTTCCAGTATTTCATCGGTCGGGCGACGGATATCGATGATCTACTTTTGAACACCCTAGGGGGCATTTTGGGCTACGGCCTTTTTCGGTGCTTTTCCCGGCTGTTGTGTCACCACAACTGGTGGCAAACCCTTTGCGGCATTGTAATGACATGCCGCTCCTGATCGGCATATTTTTGTTGCCACTATTCTCCATCCCCTAAACCATCCATAGGGACATTGCAGCGAATTTCTTTGATGTCCTCTCTGGTTTGTAGTACATCAGCATAGGTATATTGGATAAGGTGGTCATCGAGCATTTTGCAAGGAGTGTACTCCACATTACAATGGTACATTGCAAAAAACAGTGCGCAGAGGG
>CAZGTR010000011.1:0-15582 GCA_964528715.1 uncultured Oscillospiraceae bacterium
GTATCCTTTCATGGCGAATGGTGTTGGTGAACTTCATTCTACCACAGATCCTTCCGCTATGGATTTTTTTGTTCAGGTGTTCAATTTGATTTTATAATTAACCGAGAAAAAATATGGCAGAACGTGCGACATCGAATGTGATAACGACAACACATTACGGATGGTTTTTGATGGCATAAAGCATAAAGAAAAGTATCTTTCCGCGCCTCGTCCCAAATTATTGACGGAGTGTACCGCTTGTCCGTACAGAAAAGGTTGCGTTACAGACTATGTATGCCATACGACATCGGCAGAGAATGCAATCAAAATTTTTGCGTGTGGGAAACTGCTGTCAGCGATCAATGCAAGAAAAGTAAGCGTGGAAACATTGATGCAAGAAAACAGAAATGCGGCCAATGACCCTGCGGACTATTTTGAATATATCATGTTCGCATGGGGCAATTGTCAAGCTGGGGATAGATTGGTTATGGAACGCAGCTTGGGGCGTTTTCCTGATAAGAACGATTTGAGCATTGGATTTCATCCTGGCGTGCGGTTTTATTTTCAATATGACAAGCTACTAACGCATCCCAATGCAATATGCGACGGCGTGTTGCCTATGAAAGTGAAAGACGAAATTGTTCTGAATGATTGGGTATATAAAATCGTAATTCCTACCGAATTGAGGGCGACTCTTGCATCGTATGTACCTGATTGGCTGTTAAGTAAAGTGATCTATGTGGAAAATGATTGTACGGATATATGGGATTGGTCAGAGAAAGTATATAGAATCATTGAATGTGGATGAGATAAGAAAATGAATAAGGATATGTAGAAGCACTCGATGAGTCCAGCGGCAAGAGGAAACAGAAGATTCATATCAGCTACGATCTCGTTGGCTTTATCCCCATGGACGAGCTGCTAAAAGCAGAACAGGCATGACCAACATCATGCCTGTTCCACAAAATTTACTTTTACTGTCTTACGACCACCGAGCTAATGTGGGTGGGTTCTAATATTCAGCTGTTTGTAGCCTGAAGGGAGAAGCTAGCTCTTTTACTTGTATCATGAATACCCGAAACAATGGTTCTATTTATACTTTTGCCGCCAGGTGGTATACAGCCGCACGGAGGTGGACACCAGCAGAATACCTACAGCCATGACTCCGGCAATAGAGGCGGTGAGCATTCCCTCGCTGGCGAACAGATCCATTTGCCCACGGACGGCGTAATTCATGGTGTAGTACACACCGGCACCGGGGAGCAGGGGGAAAATGGAGACCAGCAGGTAGGAAATGGCAGGGTATTTGCGGATCCGTGCCATGATCTCGGAATAGGCAGAGGCCAGAACGGAGGCCCAGAAGTAGGCGGAGATGGTACTCATGCCAAATTGCTGACACAGAATGTACACAGCCCAGGTGATCACACCGCCCAGCGTGCACAGGAGCATTCCAGGGCCGTGGATGTTAAAGATGATGGCAAAGCCCAGACAGCTGAGAAAACAGGGGAACAGCTGCGCAGCCAGAGAATAGGAAATGGGAAGCGGGTCGATGGGAAAACCCCATAATTTGCTTGCCACGTTCCAGGCAACTGCCGTTCCCAAAGCAATGGCAACGGCAATGAGGAGCACCTGGACGATCCGGTTGATACCGGAGTTGGTGTCCCCATAGATAATGTCTCGCATGGCGTTGGTGAACAGCAGGCCGGGGACCAGGATCATCAAAGCACCGATGTTTACCGCATCTGGATTGGGCGCAAGTCCCAGCGCTGCCAGGGCATAAGCCAGCAGTGCCATGGGAAAGGCTGCGGCAATGGTCCGGAAGAACTCGTTGGCCCCCAGACTTGCGGTAAAGCGATTGATGATAAACACCAAAAGACCGCACAGAGCGGCACAGCAGGCGTCGGCAAAACTACCGCCAAACAAGAAGGCAAAGCCAAAGGCACCCATTACGTGCCCCAGTAGATAGAGCATACGTGAATAGTTGCGACACTCAGCGGCGGTCTCATCCAGCCATTTTGCCACGATCTCCGGGGCAGGGTGCTCCCGGCAGATCCGGCGGCTCAAGTCGTTGTAGCGTTCTACAACCTCCAGATCGTTTCCGTGATTGCCAATACGGCGCATACGGGTCAAAGGACGACCGATCACCGGCTCAATGCTGATGTGCATACAATTGGGGATAACAAAAACCTCGGCTTCGATCTCATAGGCAGCAAGCATTCGGGTGACGCTTTCCTCTACACGATATGTCTCTGCGCCGCCCATGGCAAGATGATGACCAAGATCCATGGCCAGGTCTAAAAGCTTTGAATATTCCATGGCTCCTCCGGGAAAATTCAGAATGACACAACAAGTATATCACACTCTATCAAAAATACAAGAACAAATCCCACCGATTTTTCATCGGTGGGACAAGTTTTATTTGCGCACAAAGAGAATGCCCAGGGTGCCGGGGCCACAGTGACAGGTGACGGTGGAGCCGGCGACAGTTTCGTAGACGGTCTGGAAATGACCGTGCTCGTCAATGGCGTTGTTCACGGCGGTCAGACATTCCACGGTGACCGGGGTGTGGGTCAGGAACAGTTCGGTCCGATCGATATCCTCCCGGGAGGAAAGACGGTCTTTGACATAGTTTGCCAGGCACTTTGCATAGTTGCCCCGGTATTTCTTGACCACGACCATTTTGCCGTCCTTGACCTCGATGCAGGGCTTCAAATTCAGCAGGTTTGCGCCCAGGGCGGCGACCATGGAGCAACGACCGCCCTTGACCATGTAATCCAGCCGGTCCAGCAGGAAGCTGGCTTCCACCTTGCCGGTGAAGGTACGGATATCTTCAGCAAGAGCGTCCAGGTCGGTAGCCTTCTCTGACTGACGGGCGGCGTACAGCACCACATGGCCCTGACCGGTGGAGAGGTTCCGGGAGTCGATCACCCGGACATTGGGGAAATTCTCCGCTGCGATGCAGGCGTTCTGATAGCAGGAGGAGAAGCCGGAGCTGATGTTGATGTGGATCACACCGTCATACTCGCCGGCGTATTTGGAAAACAGGTCCTCGTACTGACCGATGCTGTAAGCGGAGGTGGAGCAGAGGGCGCCGCCGGCTGCCACGTGGGCAAAAATGTCCTCGGGGGTGATATCAATGCCATCGGTGAATTGCTCGTCGCCCTTGACCACGGTCAAATGAGCTAGAGAAATGTTATAACGCTCCAGCAGCTCGGCAGAAAGGTCACAGGTGCTGTCGGACAGGATCTTGATCTTCATATAAAATTAAACTCCTTTGGTTTCAGTTAGTTGGTATGGGGGACGGGATCACAGGACATCATAAAGCAGTTGGCCTCGATGGCGTGATTTTTCATATAATTGGCGCCCCAGTCCCGCATGGAGACCAGAATGGGCATGAGACTTTGTCCCAGTTCCGTCAGAGAATACTCCACCTTGGGCGGCACGATGGGAAAGACTTCCCGGTGAATCAGCTGGCTGGCTTCCAGTTCCCGCAGTTGCTGGGTGAGCATTTTTGGGGTGGCATTTGCAATGCGCTGGCGCAGCTCGGAAAAGCGCAGTGTGCCCTCGGACAGGTGCCAGAGGATCAGCGCCTTGTATTTGCCGCCGATCAGCTCCAGGGTCTCTGCCACGGGACAATTGTTCGTTTGGGGCATAGGAACCTCCTTTGGTATCAAAAAAGATACTGATGCACAAAAAGGTGCATACTTGCGATTTTTGAATTATATGCTAGAATGGTATCATACAAGTGGAATTTTGTCAAGAGTTTGGAAGATTTTCAGCGTATCTTCCAAAGTCTTGTGGCGAAAACAGAAAGGATGTGTTGAATTTGAAGCTGAAATTTGAGGTGACGGGCATGACCTGCGCCGCCTGTTCTGCCCGGGTGGAAAAGGTGTCCCGGTCGGTGCCGGGGGTCACAAAAGCGGAGGTCAATCTTATGGGCGGCACCATGAGCGTGGAAGCAGAAAGTGAAGGTGTCACGGACGCTATCATCAAGGCCGTCACCGATGCAGGCTACGGCGTAGCCATTGCCGGACAGAAGCAGAACGCTACCCCAAAAAAAGATGACACTGGGGATAAAAAGAAGCGGCTCATCGCTTCGGCGGCGTTTTTGATCGTGCTGATGTATTTTACAATGGGACACATGGTGGGCTTGCCTGCGCCCCATTGGTACTACGGACAGGAAAATGCTATGGTTGCGGCGCTGTTGCAATTTTTACTGACATTGCCGGTGATCGTGCTGAACATGGGATACTATACCCGTGGATTCAAGGCACTGTGGCACCGCAGCCCTAATATGGACTCGCTCATTGCCGTGGGATCCGGTGCTGCACTGGTATACGGTGTGGCAGCGCTGTTTTGCATGGCTTATGCCATGGGCCATGGGGACTGGGAAACAGTGCAGTTTTACAGTGAAAATCTGTATTTTGAGTCGGCGGCAATGATCCTGACCTTGATTT
This sequence comes from uncultured Oscillospiraceae bacterium, assembly GCA_964528715.1. Classification (GTDB taxonomy): domain Bacteria; phylum Bacillota; class Clostridia; order Oscillospirales; family Oscillospiraceae; genus Faecousia. The sequence continues at coordinate 4,437 of CAZGTR010000011.1, forward strand.
CTCTGGGTAAATTCCTGGAGGCCCGGGCCAAGGGAAAGACAGGCGACGCCATTCGATCTCTGATGGCGCTGCGTCCGGAGAACGCCACAGTTCTCCGGGACGGAAAAGAAGTCACCATACCTGCGGAAGAAGTGCGGGTGGGTGAGATCGTCATTGTGCGCTCCGGCGGGCGGATCCCGGTGGACGGTACTGTGCTGGAAGGCCGGGGGGCAGTGGATCAAAGCGCTCTCACTGGTGAGAGCATCCCTGTGGAAAAAGAGCCCGGGGATACTGTGGCGGCTGCAACCATCAACACCGAGGGTTTTTTCAAATTCCGGGCCGATAAGGTTGGACAGGACACCACATTGCAACAGGTCATCCGTATGGTTGAAGAGGCGGGCGGCTCCAAGGCACCCATTGCCCGGCTGGCGGACAAGATCGCCGGGGTGTTCGTCCCGGTGGTCATGGGCATCGCCGCCGTGACTTTCGCAATTTGGATGATCGCAGGCTACGGCTTGGAATTTTCCCTGACCTCGGCCATCTCCGTGCTGGTCATTTCCTGCCCCTGTGCTCTGGGCCTTGCCACCCCGGTGGCCATCATGGTGGGCACCGGACGGGGCGCTTCTATGGGCGTGTTGTTCAAAAACGGCACGGCGCTGGAACAGCTCCACCATGTGGATACCGTGGTTTTGGATAAGACCGGCACCCTCACCACCGGCAAGCCTGCCGTGACGGACATCCTGCCGGAAAAACTGGATGCACAGGCATTTTTGAAGCTGGCGGCAACTTTGGAAAAACCCTCAGAGCACCCCTTTGCCAAGGCCATTTTGGAAAAAGCGGGAGAAATACCCCTTCCTTCTGTGGATGAGTTCGAGACCCTGCCGGGCCGAGGCTTGCGGGCAACGCTGGACGGCGTTGGATATTTTGCCGGTAATGCCCGGCTGATGCAGGAGCGGGGGATCAACGTTCCGTCCTATCCGGAACTGGCAGAGCAGGGCAAAACGCCTTTGTATTTTGCCCGGGCTGACGGGGAATATCTGGGTGCCATCGCTGCGGCGGATGTGCTGAAGCCCGACTCCGTGGCGGCGGTGGAGACCATGAAAAAGCAGAAATTGCAGGTGGTCATGCTCACCGGTGACAATGCCCGGACGGCGGCATCCATTGGCAAGAGCGCCGGTATTGACCGGATCATATCTGATGTGCTTCCGGCAGATAAGGCCGGAGTGGTGAAACAGCTCCAGGCGGTGGGACGCCGTGTGCTGATGGTAGGCGACGGCATTAACGACGCTCCTGCGCTGGTGACAGCGGATGTGGGCATGGCCATTGGCGCAGGCACGGATATTGCCATGGAGTCGGCAGATGTGGTGTTGATGAGTGGCTCCTTGACCGGCGTGTCTAATGCGGTGCGCTTGAGCAAGGCAACCATCCGCAATATCAAGCAGAACCTGTTCTGGGCGTTTTTCTACAACTGTCTGGGCATTCCTGTGGCGGCAGGTGCGCTGTATTTGCCCCTGGGGTTGCAGCTTAGTCCCATGATCGGCGCGGCCGCCATGAGCATGAGTTCCGTATTCGTGGTGACCAATGCGTTGCGGCTGCGGCGGTTCAAGCAGGAAGTGATCTCCGGAAAACCGGAGCAAAAACAAGAACACAAGGAGGAAGTTAAAATGGAAACAGTTATCAAGGTCGAGGGCATGATGTGTACGCATTGCAAGGCAATGGTGGAGAAGGTCTGCAAGGCCACCCCCGGCACGGTGGATGCGGTGGTAGACCTTCAGGCAAAGACCGTCACCGTCACGGGCGATGCTTCTCGGGAGAGCCTGGAAAAGGCCATCGTGGATGCGGGCTATGAGATCATCCGCTGATATGCGAAACATTCGGCTGGATATTTGTTACGATGGTACCCGCTACAAGGGCTGGCAGCGCCTGCCCAAGGTGGACAACACCATTCAGGGAAAGCTGGAACAGACCCTCTCCCGGATCTTAGGCGAGCCTATCGAAATTTCCGGCAGTGGGCGCACCGATGCCGGGGCCCATGCCGAACACCAGATCGCCAATTTCCACTGCGAAAGCCGGATGAGTTGCCGGGAAATTTTGGAAAAATTGGGGCGTTATCTTCCGGAGGACATCGGCATACACTCATGTCAGGAGGCGGCCCCCCGGTTCCACGCCCGGCTCAACTGCGTCGGAAAGACCTATCGCTACCGGATCTGGAATAGCTCGAGTCCCTGTGTGTTCCAGCGGCGGTATGTGTATGAGATACCAGAGCGGCTGGATGTGGCAGAAATGGAAAAAGCGGCGCAGCTCCTGCTGGGAGAGCACGATTTTTCGGCATTTTGCGCCAATAAGAAGATGAAAAAGTCCACGGTGCGCCGGGTGGATGCGATCAAGCTACAACGCTGTGGCGACGAATTGGTACTGACCTTTACCGGCAACGGATTTCTGTATAACATGGTGCGCATCATGGTGGGCACCCTCATCGAGGTGGGCCGTGGAGAGCGGGAGGCGGAAAGCATCCCGGCACTGTTTGGCGGCAAACGGGAGCAGGCCGGGTATTTGGTCCCGGCGCAGGGACTGTGCCTGACGGAGGTATTCTATTGAACATTCAGATATTCGGAAAAAGCAAATGCTTCGATACCAAGAAAGCGGAGCGTTATTTCAAGGAGCGGCGAGTAAAATTCCAGTCCATTGATCTGAAACGGTACGGAATGTCCGGCAAGGCGTTCGACAGCGTGCTGCGGGCCGTGGGCGGCATCGATAACCTCATCGATTGGGACAGCAAAAGCCCGGATGTGACATTGATGAAGTACATGGATGACAAGGTCGCCAAGGAGGATAAGGTCTTTGACGACCCGAGCTTGATGAAAACCCCCATCGTCCGCAACGGAAAGCAGGCAACGGTGGGCTATTGCCCGGAAATTTGGGCCACATGGGAATAACACAAAAGCAGCTTCCCCAGTAAGGGGAGGCTGCTTTTTTGAATAGGGGGAGGGACAATGGAAAACATATTGGAGCGGGTCAACGGCATCGTCTGGGGCGCACCGGCACTATTGGGGATCTTGGGCGTTGGGCTGTATTTGAGCATCCGCACGGGCTTTGCACAGCTACGACTGTTTCCCCGGGCGCAGGGAGAGTTCTTTGATAAACTCCGGGGGAAGGGGAAAAAGGAGGGGGAAGTTTCCCCTTTTCAGGCCCTGTGTACCGCCCTGGCGGCCACGGTGGGAACGGGAAATCTGGCGGGTGTTGCCGGGGCTATGGCCATCGGCGGCCCGGGGGCGATCTTCTGGATGTGGATCTGCGCCATTCTTGGAATGATGACGAAATTTGCCGAAGCGACCCTGTCCGTCCGCTATCGCACCCGCAATGAAGCGGGGGAATGGGTGGGCGGGCCCATGTATATCATCGAAAAGGGGATGGGAAAGCGCTGGCGCTGGCTGGCAAGCACCTATGCCTTTTTCGGTGTGGTGGCGGCTTTCGGCGTGGGCAATGCCACCCAGATCAATGCGGTGGTTTGTAGTATCAACCAAGCTCTTTCTGCATGGGGCCGGGAGGAAACGGTGGCGGGGAATTTGCTCATGGGCGGCGTTCTGGCGGTGCTGGTGTGTGGCATTTTGCTGGGAGGCATGGCGGGCATCGGCAAGGCGGCGGAAAGATTGGTGCCCTTTGCGTCGCTCCTATATCTGCTGCTGGGTGCCGGGGCGTTGATCGCCCGGGCGCAGGCGATACCCAAAGCATTTGAACAGATCGTCCTTGGGGCATTTTCACCCCGGGCGGTCACCGGTGGAGCGGTGGGGTCGGCCTTCGTGAGCCTGCGCATTGGAGTGTCCCGTGGGGTATTCACCAACGAAGCGGGGATGGGCACAGCGGGCATTGCCCACTGCGCTGCCAATGTCTCCCACCCGGCGGAGCAGGGGCTCATGGGCATTATGGAAGTGTTTCTGGATACCGTCGTCATTTGCACCATGACGGCGCTGGTGATCCTGGTCAGCGGCGTGCCCATTCCTTACAGGGTGGATGTGGGGGTGAGCCTGACCACACAGGCCTTCGTCAGCGTGTATGGGGATTGGGTGGCAGCGGTCATCGCCGGGGCGCTGTGTTGCTTTGCCATCGCCACGGTGCTGGGCTGGGGCCTTTATGGCGTCCGGTGCGCCCAGTATCTGTTTGGCAGCGGCGTGTGGAAGCAGTTTGTGCTGTTGCAAGGAGTTGCGGTGGTGGCGGGAGCGGTACTGAAAACCGGGACGGTCTGGCTCCTGTCGGAGACGGTCAACGGCCTGATGGCATTGCCAAACCTCATCGCCCTGGGGGCGTTGGCTCCGGAGGTGGCGGCGCTGACATGGCAGTATCGAAAGAAACGCAGAAAAGTGCGTGTTTTCCTTGACAAAACGCCGCCCGTAGTGGTAAAATATCCATAAATCGTGAAGAACGGAAAGAGTAGCACGGAAAAGCTCACAAGAGAGTCTGGGTCATCGGCTGGGAGCCCGGACGGAGCGGAAGTGTGAAAGTGCGTCCGGGAGCGAGAAATTCCATAAAAAGCGATAAATGAGAGTGGAACCGCGGAATTTTACCGCCTCTTGTGCCAAAAGCATAAGGGGTGGTTTTTGCATTTCTAACATAAAATGGAGGTATTTCTATGTATCTATACAATTCCACCAGCCATAAAAAGGAGCTGTTCGTGCCCAACCATCCGGACATCGTGAAGATGTACACCTGCGGCCCGACGGTGTATCACTATGCCCACATCGGCAACCTGCGCACCTACATCATGGAGGATGTGCTGGAAAAGGCTCTGCGCTATGCAGGCTATAATGTCAAGCGGGTCATGAACATCACGGATGTGGGCCATCTGGCCAGCGATGCCGACACCGGCGAGGACAAGATGGTTAAGGGTGCCAAGCGGGAGAACAAGACCGTGATGGATATTGCCAAGTTCTATACCGACGCATTCTTTGCCGATTGCGACAAGCTGAACATCAAGCGTCCGGATGTGGTGGAGCCTGCCACCAACTGCATTGACGAGTATATCCACATGGTGCAGACGCTGCTGGAGAAGGGCAAGGCCTATTTTGCCGGTGGCAATGTGTATTTCGACACTTCTACCTTGGACAAGTACTATGTCTTTGGTGAGCATGAGGAAGAAAATCTGGAAGTGGGCGTTCGGGACGGCGTGGAGGAGGACACCAACAAGCGCAACAAGAACGACTTCGTTCTGTGGTTCACCAAGTCCAAATTTGAAGATCAGGCGCTCAAATGGGATTCTCCTTGGGGCGTCGGCTATCCCGGCTGGCACATTGAGTGCTCCTGCATCTCCATGAAGCATCTGGGGGAAGATCTGGATATCCACGCCGGTGGTATCGACAATGCCTTCCCTCACCACACCAATGAGATCGCCCAGAGCGAAAGCTATCTGGGCCACAAGTGGTGCAACTACTGGTTCCATGTTCACCACTTGAACACCGAGGGCGGCAAAATGAGCAAGTCCAAGGGTGAGTTTTTGACCGTCTCTCTGCTGGAAGAAAAGGGCTACGACCCCATGGCCTACCGGCTGTTCTGCCTGCAGAGCCACTATCGCCGCAATCTGGTGTTCTCCTGGGAGAACCTGGACAATGCCGTGACGGCTTACGACAAGCTGATCGCCAAGGTCGCCACGCTGGAACGGAATGGAGAAGTGGAGCAGGAGGCCCTGTCCACCATGAAAGAGCGCTTCGTCAAGGCTTTGGACGGCGACCTGAACACTTCCCTTGCCATCACGGCGCTCTACGATGTGCTGAAGGCAAAGTGCAGCGATGCCACCAAGATCGCCGCCATTGAGGATTTCGACCGGGTGCTGAGCCTAAATTTGCTGGAGGCAGCGGCTACCCTGCGGAAAAAGCAGAAAGAGGAAGAAATGGCCAATGCAGACCCCGAGATCGACGCACTGGTCACCGCCCGGACGGAGGCAAAAAAGGCCAGGAACTGGGCAGAGGCAGACCGCATTCGGGATGAACTGAAGGCACGGGGCATTGAGATCATCGACACCCCCCAGGGCGCAAAGTGGAGAAAAGTATGAAACTGCTGATCTTAGACGGCAACTCAGTCATTAACCGTGCTTATTTCGGTGTCAAACCCCTGACCACCCGGGAGGGGTTGTACACCCACGCCATCTACGGCTTTTTGAACATTCTGGAGCGGATGGAGCGGGAGGAACAGCCGGATGCGGTGTGCGTTTCCTTTGACCTCCACGGCCCCACTTTCCGGCATTTGCGCTATGATGGCTATAAGGCTACACGACACGGAATGCCGGAGGAGCTGGCCATGCAGATGCCGGTGATGAAGGAAGTTCTCAAGGCCATGAACATTCCCATTTACGAATGCCAGGGATGGGAAGCGGACGATGTCATCGGTACCGTGGGCAAGATCTGCTCCAACAACGGCTGGGAGTGCGTGGTGGTCACGGGAGACCGGGACTCGTTGCAGCTTATTGATGAGAATGTCCACATCAAGCTGGTGGTCACAAAGGCGGGGCAAACGACGGCGACCCTTTACACCCAGGAAAAATTCCGGGAGGAGTATGGCTTTGAGCCCAAAAAGCTCATCGACTTGAAAGCACTTATGGGTGATTCCTCGGATAACATTCCCGGTGTTGCAGGTGTGGGACCCAAGACGGCGACGGATCTGCTGCTCAAGTTCGGCAGCCTGGATGAAGTGTATGCACACATAGATGATCCGTCCATTCGCCCCAAGCTCCGGGAAAAACTGGAAAATGGCAGAGAAAACGCCTATCTTTCCTATGAGCTTGCTACCATCGTGCCGGAAGCTCCCATCGATTTTGAACCAAAGGATGCCATCATCCAGCCCTATAACAAGCCGGAGCTGTATGCCTTGTTCCAGAAACTGGAATTTGTCAAGCTCATCGACAAATACGGCCTGCGGGGGGCGGCGGTGGAGGCACCGAAGGTCCAGACTGTCCAGATCGCCCCGCTGTCCAAGGCGGAGACACTACCGGAGCCGGGCGCTCCCTGCGCCGTGTATCTGGCGGAAGATGGAACGCTGGCCCTGGCCTGGGACAAGGGCGTTTACACCATGACCCCCATGGAAGTGCAGATGGCCCAGGGGTGCCTTGCCGGGCGCAAGGAGTGCATTTGCCATGATATGAAGGCCACCATGCACCGTCTGGATGAGATGGGCGTGGAATTCGGTGACTTCTCCTTTGATACAGCCCTGGCGGCCTATGATTTGAATCCCTCCCAAGCCGACTATGCCGTGTCCAAGCTGGCGACTACCTTTTTGGGACTCAGTGTGGAAGACGGCGATGCCGCCGCCTGTGCCGAGGCGTTGTGGCATTTGAAGCCGGTGTTGGAAACGGAGCTGGAAAAGCAGGAAATGACGCAGCTGTATCGGACCATCGAGCTGCCATTGTGCCCGGTGCTTTACCGGATGGAAAAAGCCGGCGTTTCCATTGACCGGCAGCAGCTGGCACAGTTCGGAGAAATGCTGGCAAGCCGGATCGAGAAATGCGAAAAGCTGATCTTCGGTTATGCGGAAGGCAGCTTCAATATCAATTCCACCAAACAGCTGGGGGAGTTGCTGTTCGACAAGCTGGGGCTGCCCCCGGTGAAAAAGACCAAGACCGGCTATTCCACCAACGCAGATGTGCTGGAAAAGCTGAAGGACAAGCACCCCATCATCCCGGCAATCATGGATTATCGAATGCTCACCAAGCTGAAGTCCACCTATGCCGACGGCCTGATGAAGCGGATCTGCGACGATGGGCGCATTCGCACCACTTTCCAGAATTTGGTCACCGCCACCGGACGGCTGTCCTCCACGGAGCCTAACTTGCAGAATATTCCGGTGCGCACCGAGCTGGGTGCCGAGATCCGGAAGATGTTCGTCCCAAAACCCGGCTGCGTGCTGGTAGATGCAGACTACAGCCAGATCGAGCTGCGGGTGCTTGCCCACATTGCGGACGATACGGTTATGCAGCAGGCGTTCATTGGCGGGCAGGATATCCACACGGTCACGGCAGCTCAAGTGTTTGGTGTTGCGCCGGAAGATGTGACGGCTTTGCAGCGCCGCCATGCCAAGGCGGTGAATTTTGGCATCGTCTATGGCATTTCGGAGTTCTCTCTGGCGGAGGACATCGGTGTTTCCTGGTATGAGGCCAAGGAGTATATTGACAACTATCTGGCAAATTACAGCGGCGTGCGCAACTATATGAAGCAGGTGGTGCTGGATGCTCGGGAAAAGGGTTACACCCAGACGATGTATGGGCGCAGGCGTTATATCCCGGAGCTGACAAGTTCCAATTTCAACATCCGTCAGGGCGCAGAGCGGATCGCTCTGAACACGCCAATTCAAGGAACAGCGGCAGATTTGATCAAGCTGGCGATGATCCGGGTGGACAGGGCCTTGCAGGCGGAATTCCCGGAAGCAACGCTGCTGTTGCAGGTACACGACGAGCTGATCGTGGAATGTCCGGAGGAAATGGCGGCGGGAGTCGCTGCTGTGGTCAGCCGGGAGATGGAGCACATTGCCCAGCTGAAGGTGCCGTTGACGGCAGAGGCGAAGACCGGCAAGAGCTGGTATGAGGCAAAATGATGGAAATTGTTGAAATGACCCTTGAGACGGCTACTCAAGTGGCCCAGCTGGAGGCGCTTTGCTTTGCAGATCCCTGGAGCGAAAAAAGTGTCGCATCGGAGCTTTCCAATCCGTTGTCACTATGGCTGGTGGCTATGGAAGATGAGCGTGTGGCGGGCTACGTGGGCTCCCAGAGCGTGGAAGGGGAGGCGGACATGATGAATGTTGCCGTCCACCCGGATTTCCGTCGCCAGGGCGTGGGAGAAGCGCTAGTGAATGCGCTGGTGGCGCAGCTGGAGAAAAGAGGCGTACACAGCTTAACACTAGAAGTGCGTGTTTCCAATGAAAGCGCCATTTGCCTATATGAAAAGTTGGGGTTTGCCCAAGTGGGACTTCGTAAGAGTTACTACCGACATCCCAAAGAAGACGCATATATCCTGCGAAAGGAGTGGGAAATTTGAATATTTTGGCAGTAGAATCCTCCTGTGATGAAACGGCGGTGGCCATCGTCCGGGACGGACGGGAGGTACTGTGCGACTGCATTGCCTCTCAAGTGACGCTGCACCGGCAGTATGGCGGTGTGGTGCCGGAGATCGCATCTCGCAAGCACATCGAGGCCATTTATGGCTTGGCAGATCAAGTGCTGGAGCAGGCCAAGCTGACAAGAGATGAGATCGATGCTGTTGCCGTGACCTATGCTCCGGGACTCATCGGTGCCGTGCTGGTTGGGGTAAATTTTGCTAAGGCGGCAGCTCTGGCGATGAATAAGCCCTTGATCCCGGTGCACCATATCCGGGGCCACATTGCGGCAAATTATATTGCCTACCCGGATCTGAAGCCGCCATTTTTGTGCCTCGTGGTCTCCGGCGGTCACACCATGATCGTGGAAGTTAAAGACTATACGGACATGAATATTTGGGGCACCACCCTTGATGACGCAGCGGGAGAGTGCTTCGACAAGGTAGCCAGAGTGCTGGGAATGCCATATCCCGGCGGTGCAGCGCTGGATAAGCTGGCGAAGCAGGGAGATGACAAAAAGTATGATCTGCCCCGGAGCAAGCCCGGCGAAAACCCTTACAATATGAGCTTCTCCGGACTGAAAACGGCGGCGCTGAACCTGATCCACCATGCCGAGCAGGTGGGGGAGACGCTGGATGTCCCAAGCCTGTGCGCTTCTTTCTCGGCGGCGGTGTCCGACACCCTGGTGCCCAGAGTGGTGCGGGCCATTCAGGAGACGGGGCTGAAGAAAATCGCCGTTGCCGGCGGTGTGGCGGCAAATTCCCGGATCCGGGCTGACATTCTGGCTGCGGCGGAAAGTCTTGGGGCGCAGGTGTATATGCCGCCGCTGTCCCTGTGTGGTGATAACGGTGCCATGATCGGTGCCCAGGCGTATTATGAATTTTTGGCGGGCAATGTGGCGGATATGGGCCTCAATGCTTATGCCACCAAGTCCATTCTGGGCGAGAGCCTGTGAAAAAATGCAGGAGCGGAAAACGCTCCTGCATTTTTTGACGAAAATGACGCTGTGTATATGAAGAATGTATAAACAGGCGAAAATGCCGGGAAAGAAAAGGAGAAAATGTTGTATCTTCCCGGATTTTCCGGTGTTCGACAAAATGGATGTGTGGAAAACCATTGTGGAAAAAGCTGTGGAAACTGTGCATAAACCCATGTATAGCGGCTGTATATCCACGATAAACCCGGGATATACAGAGAAGTTATCCACAGAAACCAGAACTTTTCCGTTGAAAATAGAAATTGGAATGAAAGTTGCAAGATGGCCTTCATCATTGGTTGACAAAAGTAAAGCCTGTGATATAATGACCCAAAAGGGGCGTGACGGATGTGCTGCAAGTGGTGGAAAGACTCTCTCAGCTGCATTTCTCCCAGTTGATGGAAGTTTATGTAGAGGAAAACCGGAATAATGGTCGGGAAATGGAGCCGTATCTTTCGGAAAATGAGCAGCTCGTCCGGGCGGAGGTGTCCTTTTATACCTATTTGGCTGAAAGTTTTTTTAAAACGCCGGGGGCAGTGTATGCCATTTGGACGGTGGCGGGGCAGTATGTCAGTGCTCTGCGGCTGGAACCCTACCAAGATGGCTACCTGTTGGAAGCGTTGGAGACAAGACCGGACCAAAGAAACCGGGGCAATGCCACAGGACTGTTGAAGGCTGTTTTGGCGCACTGGCCCTGCAAGCTCTATTCTCATGTCAGTAAGAGAAATGTAGCGTCTCTGGCTGTCCATGAAAAATGCGGATTTCGGAAGATATTTGATCATGCTGTGTATATTGATGGATCTGTTGCTCAAAATGCCTGGACTCTTTGCGTGCCGGAACGGTGAAAAGCAATACAAAACGGAAAAAACTATTGACAAAAATTCCCCTAGCGGTTATAATACTTAGGCGCTTGCGAGAGTGTTGGAATGGTAGACAAGCACGTTTGAGGTGCGTGTGGCTTCGCCGTGTGGGTTCGAGTCCCATCTCTCGCACCATGGCGAGTGTTCTTACAGCATTTGAAGTGCTGTTAAGAACACTCGCTTTTTTCATACAGCGAGTTGGTTTGGGGCGTAGTTGACGACTACGCCTTTTCTTGTATTCACCGACACCTGGGGTGCC
>CAZGTR010000012.1:0-15140 GCA_964528715.1 uncultured Oscillospiraceae bacterium
TAAATATTTCATAACAAAAAGATCGGGAAAAGACTTTTCAATCGAAGAAAAATATTGTAAACTATATAGTTAGCGGGAACGGTCTGCACAGCCCACACATAAGATAAAGTGGGAGGTGAGTAAACTGGTCATCTATGTCGTCATGGGCACATTGGCAGCATTTGGTGCATTGTGCATTTTGGGAATGGCTCTTGGCTTGCTGATCCCCGGTGGAAAAGAATTGACGGCAGTGGCTGTTTGCCGTGGCCCGGAGGATTGCCTGCTGCAAAAGCGCCGCTGGCGCTGGCTACGGCGAATGGGACTGGTCAAGGGAAAACTGCTACTTATTGACGAAGATATGGAAAAATGTCTGGAATTGGAGAAAATAGATTTTGAATGAATTGGAACTGGAAGTGATCAGTGGCACCATCGGTGCAGTGGTCTATCAAAACTATGATAATGGCTATGCGGTGTTGCGCTTGGGGATCGGCGGCGGTCAGAGCGTGACGGTGGTGGGCACCATCCCCTTGCCTGCTGTGGGGGAGCGGCTGATGGTCACGGGCAAGTGGAGCAATCACTCCAGCTACGGGCGGCAGTTCGAAGCGGAATTCCTGGAACGGCTGATGCCGGAAACGGCGTCAGAGATCCTCAGCTACCTGTCCAGCCGGATCATCAAGGGCATCGGCCCTAAGACGGCGGCCCGGATCGTCAGCCATTTTGGGGAAGAAACGCTGAACATTATGGAGCGGGAACCGGAGCGGTTGGCTGAAGTATCCGGTATCTCCCGGGAAAAGGCCCGGGCCATTGGTGAGGAATTCCACCAGCGGGTTGGAATGCGCCAATTGATGGAATTTTTTACCATGCACCAGCTCCCAGCGGAGCTGGCGGTGCGGACTTACAAGGTCTACGGCGAGAGTACCGTGGAGCTATTGTACGACGACCCGTATCTGCTGATGGAGCAAGGGCTGGACGCTCCATTTGGGGCAGTGGACCGGTTTGCCATCGAGCTGGGTGTGGCGGGGGATGACCCCCGGCGGGTCCGGGCGGGTATTTTGTTCGAGCTGAACTACAATCTTACAGCGGGACACAGCTTTCTGCCGGAGGAGAAGCTGACCCTGGCAACGGCCCAACTGCTGTCCGTTCCGGCAGAAACGGTGGCAGGCGGCATTGAGGAATTGGTTGCCACGGCCCAGATCATCCGGGATACCCTGGCGGGGATCCGGGTGGATTATCTTCCGGAGCTGTATGAAGCTGAATGTTACATTACACAGCGGCTACTGGACGGAGCAAAGCTGGAATTTCCGGAACCAAAACATCTGAATAAATTGATGAAAGCGGTGGCAAAGGAAAGCGGCATCGAGTATTCCCCTCAGCAGGAGCAGGCCATCCGGCAGGGTGCCACCTGCGGTGTCCTGTTGGTCACCGGCGGCCCCGGTACCGGTAAGACCACGATCTTAAAGGGCTTGCTGGAGCTTTTGGGGCAAATGCAACTGAAATGTCTCCTGGCGGCACCCACGGGCCGGGCGGCAAAGCGGCTGACGGAAGTGACCGGGGAGGATGCCAGTACCATCCACCGGCTGCTGGAAAGCACCATCGACCCGGCGACGGGAGATATGGTGTTCGTCCGGGACGAAAGCAACCCCTTGAAGGCCGATGCCATCATCGTGGATGAAATGAGTATGGTGGATGTGCTGCTACTGCATAGTTTGCTGAAAGCGATCCCGGCGGGAAAGCGGATCATTCTGGTGGGTGACCCGGATCAGCTGCCACCGGTGGGCCCGGGCTTTCCCTTTGGAGATATGCTCCGTAGCGAGGCACTGCCTGCGGTGCGCTTAACGGAAATTTTCCGTCAGGCCCAGGAGAGCCTCATCGTCATGAACGCCCACCGGGTGAACAACGGACAACTGCCGGAACTGAAAAATGTGAAAAGCGATTTCTTCTTTTTGCCCTGTCGGACGGAGGAGGAGGTGCGCCAAACCATCACCGGCCTTTGCAGCAGCCGATTGCCAAAAAATATGGGTATTCCGGCGGAGCAGATCCAGGTGCTGTCACCCACCCGCAAGGGTGGCGTGGGTACCGGAGCGCTCAATCAAGCGCTGCAAAGCGCACTGAACCCGGCGGGCGGCGGAAAAAGGGAGCGGCAATTCGGGGACTTCTCCTATCGGGAGGGGGACCGGGTAATGCAGATCCGGAATAATTATGACATCATGTGGAAAAAGTGCGACGGCAGCGCTGTGGGTACTGGTATGTTCAACGGCGATGTGGGCACCATCCGTCAAATTGATCCCCAGGCGGAGACGCTGACGGTGGTGTTCGACGACCGGGAGGCGGTGTGCGATTTCACCCAGCTAAACGAGCTGGAACCGGCCTATGCCGTGACCGTTCACAAAAGCCAGGGCAGCGAATATCGGGCGGTGATATTGTCCGCCTGGAACGGTTCGCCGTATCTGCTCAGCCGCAGCGTGCTGTACACCGCCATCACCAGAGCCAGAGAGCTGCTGATCATCGTGGGCCGGGCAGAGACTGTGGCGGCCATGACAGAGAACGCCAAGCGGGGCCGCCGGTACACGGGGCTGAAGCTGCGCTTACAGGGAAAGGTCTGATGAAATATGCTGGATGCCATCGCATATCTGCTCTATCCGCCCAAGTGTCTGCTGTGCCGGAAAATTCTGGAGCGGGAGGAGTTGGACCTGTGCAGAGTTTGCCGGACGGATGTGCCGGAATGCAGAAATGACCGGAAAAAGCTGCCTTTTATTGACAGCTGGGCGGCGGTCTGGTATTATGAAGGACAAGCAAGAGAAAGTCTGCTCCGGTTCAAGTTCCGGGGTGCCCGGGGCTACGCCGCCGGATATGGGCGGCTGCTTGCCATGCGTTTGCAGGAGGAGCACCCGGAGGGTTTTGATCTTCTGACTTGGGCGCCCATCAGCCGGCACAGAAAGCTACGCCGGGGCTACGACCAGGTGGAACTGCTGGCCCGGGCGGTGGGACAGGAGCTGGGTATGGAGCCGGTGCGGCTGCTGCGCAAGACTCGGCACAATCCACCCCAATCCGGCATTGTGGGCGAGGCCCAGCGCCGGGCGAATGTCCTGGGCGCATACAAAGTGGAGCAGCCTCAGCTTCTTGCGGGAAAACGGGTGTTGCTTCTGGATGACATTGTGACCACCGGCTCCACAGCCGGTGAATGTGCCCGGATGCTTCTGACCATGGGCGCAAAGGAAGTTCATTTTGGTGCGGTGGCGGCAGCCCGGCACCAGACAAGAAAAGTTAGGTGAAGGTTATGCAATTGTTTTCTCACGACCTGGGCATCGACTTGGGTACGGCAAATGTTTTGGTATATGTGGACGGCAAGGGCGTTCTGGTCCGGGAGCCGTCGGTGGTGGCTATGGATAAGAACACCGGCAAAATTTTGCAGGTAGGCGCCGCCGCCCGGAATATGCTGGGCAGGACACCCGGCAATGTGGTGGCTATGTACCCGCTGAAGGAGGGCGTTATCTCCGACCATGAAATGACGGTGCAAATGCTGAAAAAGCTCTTTCAGGAGGCTTCCAAAAGCTCTCTGTTCACGCCCAAACCCCGGGTGGTCATCAGCGTGCCCAGTGGCGTGACGGAAGTGGAGGAGCGGACGGTGATCAATGTTGCCATTGAAGCAGGTGCCCGCCGGGTGTACCTGATCGAAGAACCTCTGGCGGCAGCCATGGGTGCGGGTCTGGATATCAGCGGCCCCAACGGTCACATGGTGGTCAATATCGGCTGTGGCACCACGGACATCGCCGTGCTGACCCTCAACGGCGTGGCGGCTTCCACCTCCATCAAGGTGGCGGGCGGCGCTTTTGACGAGGCCATCGGGCGCTATGTCCGGCGTAAGCATGGTGTGGTCATCGGTCAGGCCACGGCGGAGGATGTGAAGATCCAGATCGGCTGCGTCTATGAGCGGCCGGAAAATGTCAGCATGACCATCAAGGGCCGGGACGCTAAGACCGGTATGCCCCGGCAGATCCAGCTGCTGTCATCGGAGGTGTTCGAGGTGCTGCGCCGCCCTGCCCGGCAGATCGCAGACGAGGTGCTGTCCGTTCTGGAGGAGACGTCTCCGGAGCTGGTCAGCGACATTGCGGAAAATGGCATCACCCTCACCGGCGGCGGCAGTCTGCTGTGGGGTATGGATAAGCTGCTGACGGAGCGCACCGGTATTGCCTGCACCATCGCCGATGATGCGGCGTCCTGTGTGGCCTACGGCTGCGGCAAGAGTCTGGAGTGGATCAACCATATGCAGGAGGGTCCCATCAACATCGCCCGGAAACGCCTGCTGAGAGGATAAAATCAGGCACATTCTACAAATTATTTTCCAGAATGTCTGGGCGCTCACTCGTCTGTACAACTATAGGTGAATTTTGATGTATTATGTTGCAAATATCATCGCATTATGATAGAATAGCCCCAAAAGGAGGCGGATATCCATGAGTGAACACATCGTACAAGAATTGATGGAGGCGGTCGGGAATGCCGTTGCTTCCATTGACCTGTTTGGCAGCTCCCTGGGGATCGTGGCGTACATCCTGCAAGCGCTGGCTCTTTACACCATCGCCAAGCGACGGGAGATCAAAAAGCCCTGGATTGCCTGGATCCCGGTGGTGAATGTGTGGATCTTGGGCTCGCTGTCGGATCAGTACCGGTATGTGACCCAGCGGGAAGTGAAAAACAGACGCAAATGGCTGTTGGGAGCGAAAATCCTGGTGTTGGTTCTGGCGGTGGCGATGTTCACCGTGCTGATCGCCACTTTTGTGAACACCATTGATTGGTCCCAGATCCTCTACGGTACCGGCGACGATTATCTGGATGTGGTGATGGGCGGCGTGTTCAATGCCTTGACTGGTGCACTTGTGATCATGCTGCTTTTGGGCCTGCCCATGGCTGCCATGGCGATCTTGATCCAGGTGCTGCGGTGGATGTGCATTTATGATGTACTGCGCTCCTGCGACCCAAAGAACACCAATGTGTATTTCTGGGTCAGCTTGGGCGTCCATCTGGTGGGCGTCAGTGGACTGGAATCGATTTTTCTGCTGATCTGCATGAACAAGGACGGTGGCATGCCACCTCGGAAGCAGGAGACCCCGGCACCCAGCTATATCCCGCCGGTGGAGGATCCTCGGAATCATCAGCCGGAACAAAACGGCCCTGAATTCTAACATAACTGCCCCGCTTGCATGGCAAGCGGGGCGAATTTTATGGATGGATGCCGAACAGGGGCCGGGCCACCCGCTTGTACAGCAGCATGGTCAGGAAGGAGACAGACACGCCCTTGACCACATTTAGCGGCGCAACGCACAGGATCACAAAGCTGGTGATATCCGTGACACCGCCCCAGATGGCGCTGCCCATGGCGATGATGGTATCCATGGGGAGACCGAAAAGCTGGGAAAATTTGGGCAGCAGATAGAAAGCGTTGAAGGCTGTGCCGAAAATCGTCAGGGAAATGGTGCCCAGGGTCAATGCCAGAATGGCGTTGCTCTTACCCTTGTGGGCGTGGTACCAGATGGCGGCGGGAAGTACGAAGGAGCAGCCTACCACAAAATTGGCAAAATCTCCCACAAAGGCGGTGGAGGTGCCCTTGAGCAGTAGCTTCAGGATGATCTTCACACCTTCGCAGGCCACACAGGCGCTGGGCCCTAGATAAAAGCCTGCCAGCAGCACCGGAAGCTCTGAAAAATCCAGCTTGTAAAATTCCGGGGCCAGAAACAGCAGGGGGAAATCCAAAATGTGCAGAACGGCTGCAATGGCGGCGCAGATACCGATGATGCTCACCCGCCGGGCTTTGGAAACCACCCGCTTGGGGGCAAAGAACCGCTCTGCAAGCCGGGCCAGCAGCGCCAGCGCCACGGTGATCAGGATGCAGACCAGAATAAAGCCCGCATTATCCAGTAATTGCTTCCATAATTGATCCATGTGAACCACCCTCCGCAAAAAACGCCCTGAGTTTTCACTCAGGGCGTAGAATCTGACACAAAATGCGTCGTTACATTTCTTCTTCCATCCAGACTTTACTGTCGGTATCGGAGTTGCACCGATTCAGCGCCATGCGCTCGCGGACTTTACCGCCGGTCGGGAATTTCACCCTGCCCTGAAGAATATTTGATTTTCTTCAGTATAGCACCGGTATGGGTGCTTGTCAAGCTCTGGCATTTGTGATACCATTGGAAATATCAGGTGGTTTCCGTGGGGCCGGTGGCGGGCAAAGTGTCGCTTGTGGGCATTTTCAGACTGCGGATACAGCCTTTGGCGGAGGTGTCCGTCACATCGCCGCCGATGACTTGATTCTTGTAAATGAGCAAGGTGGCGTAGACCGGTTCGGTGGCGCCGGGGTAGTTATTCACCTGGTACACATAGCGCATGACGGTCTTTCCGGCATAAGCAGAAAGGTCATAGCCCTGGCTCTTTTGCAACTCGTTATAGCGGTCGAAGACTTCGTTGGAGCCGGTGGGGATGCGCACCTGTCCGGATTCTGCGGGGGATGTGGTCACATCCCAGCCAAATTCCTTTAAGAATGCCACCCGGGTGTCGTTGTTGGTGACACCGGTGGAGACGGTAGGCTGGCTGTCTTTACCGCCGAAGAGCATGATCAGCCCCACCACCAGAACGACCAGGGCAAAAACAACCAGAAGTAACTTTTTCTTATCGACTTTTGCAGTCATTATCAGCATTGAGATCCCTCCAGACTTGAATTGGCATTACAGCCTATTCCGGTGTGGACGAGGTTAGAACGGAGGATATATGGAACGATTGGATAAATTTTTGTGCGACAGCGGCGTGGGCACCCGCAGTCAGGTGAAGCTCCTGCTAAAAGCCGGGCGTGTGACGGTGGATGGCGTGCCGGAACGGGACAATGGACGGAAGATCGACCCCGCTGCGCAGACGGTGTGCTTGGACGGGGAGCGTCTGGGCGGCTACCGGCGGATCGTGGCAATGCTCAACAAACCGGCGGGCTTTGTCACGGCGACGGAGGATAAGACGGAACGCACGGTCATGGAGCTGTTGCCGCCGTCCCTGCGGGCGATGGACTTGAAACCGGTGGGCAGATTGGATAAAGCCACCGAGGGACTGCTGCTGTTTACCAACGACGGAGACCTTTTGCACCGGCTGATCTCCCCCAAGAAAGAGGTGCCGAAGATCTATTACGCCCGGCATGAGGGCACCGCAAGGGATGCAGATGTGGCGGCATTTGGGCAGGGACTGACCCTTCGGGACGGTACACGGTGCCTTCCAGCAATACTGGAGCCGCTGGGAGAAGGGGAAAGCCTGATCACCGTCTGCGAAGGAAAATACCACCAGGTGCGCCGGATGATGGCGGCCCGGGATATGACTGTGCTGTATCTGGAACGGCGGAAGGAAGGCGGATTGACATTGGCAGATCTGCCCCGGGGGCAGGTGCGGGAGCTGACGGAGACGGAAATTGCCCAGTTGGATGGCAACTGCTAAAAGAAGACCATCCGTGGCAGAAAAACGATTATCTTCTTAAAGAAATCATTTGGCTATTTTACCTGCGATTTTTGGTGGTAATTTTGTGACCTTGGGTAAATACCGACAAAATAGAAGCCCTTATTTGCAATAATATGTCAAATTGTACTTGCAAAATGTGCAAAAGTAATGTACAATACTAGTGCAATTTTGTGAAAAGCGCATTCGTGCAAATTTCTAAGGAGGTCTGGAAAATGTCCAACAGTGTTTTTCAGAGTGTGATCGTTCAATTAAAGGATATTTCTGATCGTGTTTTCGGCGTTGTGGATGCAGAGGGCAGTGTGATCTCCTGCACCGATACGGCGCTCCTGGGTGAACGCTGGTCCGAGGCAGCAGTGAAGGCATCCACCGCAGAGGGTGTGATCCTGGTGGGACAGAAGTGCTTCAAGCCGATCTTTAGTGCGTCCGGCGTGTTTGAGTATGCGGTGTTCTGCACCGGTGTGGACGAAATGGCAAAAAGCTGCTGCCACATGGCTTATATCGCACTCAATGATGCCAAGACCTTCTATGAGGAAAAGCACGACCGGGGCACTTTTATCAAGAATATCATCATGGATAATATTCTCTCCGGTGATATTTACATCCGGGCAAAGGAATTGCACCTGGTTGCGGAAGCACCCCGGGCGGTGTTCCTTGTTCGTCAGGTGGGCCACACCGACGTGGCAACGGTGGATGTGCTGTCTGGAATGTTCCCGGACAAGTCCCAGGATTTTGTTCTGAGCATTAATGAGGCGGATGTGGCAGTGGTCAAGCAGATCACCCCCAATACCACCATGGAAGAACTGGAGAAACTGGCCCAAAGCATGGAGCAGACGCTGAAAAATGAGCTGTTTGTCAAGACGGTCATCGGCTTTGGCACGGTGGCAGAGCACCTGCGTTCTCTGTCTGACGCTTATAAAGAAGCGCAAACGGCTATTGAAGTGGGAAAAGTGTTCGACAATGAAAAGAGCATTATGAACTACGAAAATCTGGGTATCGGCCGACTGATCTATCAGCTGCCTACCACACTGTGCGAGATTTTCCTGTCCGAGGTGTTCAAGAAGAACTCCATCGATTCTCTGGATCAGGAGACCCTGTTCACCATCAACAAATTCTTCGAAAACAACCTGAACGTTTCTGAGACTTCCCGGAAGCTATTTGTCCACCGCAATACCCTGGTGTATCGCTTGGAGAAGATCAAAAAGCTCACGGGCTTGGACCTGCGTCAGTTTGATCATGCCATTATTTTTAAGGTGGCACTGATGGTCCGTAAGTACCTGTCCTCCCGGGATATGCGCTGAGAAAAGATACTTGATCCTGCCGTGAAAACGGCAGGATCTTTTAATTGTAAACATTTTCAAAATGGCGAAAAAAGCTTTTTTGCTGCATTGACATAACATCGGCCATGTGTTACAATTTGGTTACATTATAGATGGAGAAAGTGCGCCATGATCGAATTTACTGATGTTGTAAAATCCTACTCTGTTGGTACCCAGGCTTTGAAAGGTGTGACCATGCAGATCGAGGATGGGGAGTTTGCTTTTCTGGTGGGTCCTTCCGGTTCCGGAAAGTCCACCATTATCAAATTGATCACCGGAGAGCTCAAGCCCACCTCCGGCGCCGTTCATGTCAACGGCTATTCTTTGGAGCGGATCCGCAAGCGGGAGATCCCCTATATGCGCCGCACTGTTGGCACGATCTTCCAGGATTTTCGCCTGATCCCCAATAAGACGGTGTATGAAAACGCTGCCTTCGTCATGCGGGCCATCGGTGCCAGGGAGAAGGAGATCCGGGAGCGGGTACCCTATGTGCTGAATCTGGTGGGCCTGGATACCAAGAGTCGTCGCCACCCCGGCGAGCTGTCCGGCGGCGAGCAGCAGCGTCTTGCCATCGCCCGGGCTCTGGTGAACAACCCCTCAACCATCATTGCGGATGAGCCTACCGGCAACCTGGACCCTGCCCGGTCGCTGGAGATCATGAGTCTTTTGATGGAAATCAACAATCTGGGCACCACCATGCTGGTGGTGACTCATGCAAAGGATCTGGTGGAGCGCTTCCCCAAGCGGGTCATCTCTATTGATGATGGTCGGGTGATCCACGACGGAATGGATGGGTATTTTAGCTATGAGAATCAATAATATCGGATATTTGATCAAGGAAGGCATTCGGGGCATTTTCCTCCACGGCTTCATGTCCTTTGCCGCTATCTGCGTGACGGTGGCCTGCCTGCTGATCGTGGGTAGCTTCAGCTGCCTGACCTATAACCTCAATATCATCGTGGAGGACCTAAACAAGACCAACGAGATCCTTGTTTACATCGACGAGGATATGGAGGAGGCGGAAGCTAAGAGCATTGAAACGGTGATCCGGCGGCTGGATAATATCAGCAGTGCAAATTTTAAATCCAGAGAGGAAGCACTGGAGGAGTTCATCAACGATCACCAGGGCGATGCGGCTTTCAGCGGTCTGTATGCAGAGGATCTGCGCCATCGGATCGTGGTGGTGCTGGAAGATAACCATGATATGGAAAAGACCGTGACCCAGATCAAGCAGATCCAGGGCGTGGTGAAGGTATCGGCCTCTTTCGAACTGGCGGAGGGCTTCTCCACGTTGCAGGATGTGCTGCACATCGCATCCATAGCGGTGATCGCCGTGCTGCTGGTGGTGAGTCTGTTGATCATTTCCAACACGGTCAAGCTTGCGATGTACGACCGGCGGGACGAGATCGCCATCATGAAAATGGTGGGCGCTACCAATGGCTTCATCCGTCTGCCGTATGTGATCGAGGGCTTTACCCTTGGTGTCGTAGGTGCGGGTGTGGCGTTCTGCCTGGAGTGGCTGATGTATGACGCACTGCTGGACCGGCTGAGCGTGGTGGATACGCTGAATTTGCTGAGCTTCGTGCCCTTTACCCAGCTGCTGGTGCCGATGATCACCACCTTCCTCTCCGCAGGATTGTTTGTGGGTATCGTGGGTAGCTGGACTTCCATCCGGAAGTTTATGGATGTGTAATTTTCAAAGGTGAAATGTATGAAAAATAAAAAGTTTTGGGTATCCTTGATCTCCGGGATCATGGCTGCCATTATGATCTTGTCGCTGATCCTCAGCTGCCTGCCTGTGAGCGCAAAGGCTGCTTCTTCCAGTGAGATCAAGAACCAGATCGATGAGCTGGAAAAGAAAAACGATGAGCTGCAAAAGCAGATCGATCAGCTGGAAAAGCAGAAGAAGCAGAATTTGTCGGAAATGAAGGACATGGCTCAGCAGCGTACATTGCTGGAGCAGCAGGTATCCATGCTACATGAGCAGATCGATACCATGAACGATCAGATCGCCGCTTACACCGTGCTGATCGCAGATAAGCAGGTGGAGCTGGACGAGGCGCAGAAAAAGCTGGACGAGCTGAACGAGAAAAATAAGATCCGCATTCGAGCCATGGAGGAGGACGGCGACTTGTCCTACTGGTCCGTTCTGTTCCAGGCCAACAGCTTCATCGACCTGCTGGACCGGCTGAACATGATCCAGGAGATCGCTGCGGCGGATCGCCGTCGTATGGAGGAAATGAACGAAGCGGCCCAGGAAGTTGCGGATGCCCAGGCGGTGATGCAGGCGGAAAAGGCCAACTTGATGACAAGCCGGGATGAGCTGGATGCCAAGCAGGCGGAGGCAGAAGCCAAGGCCGAGGAAGCTCAGAAGCTGCTGAACCAGATGAAGGAAAAGGACGATGAGTTTACAAACCTCATCGAGGAAGGCGAACTGCTGATCAGCAAAACCGAGGATGAGATCGCCAATATGGAAGTGGCCTACGATAAGGCAAAGTTCCAGGAGTGGCTGGCAACTTCCGTCCCGCCCACTACGGCGCCTACGACTTCCGGCGGTAGCCTGGGAATGGGCACCGGCGGTACCCTCAACGATGTGAATGGTGTTACCTGGGTGACACCTTGCTCTTACAAGTATGTGTCCAGCCGTTTTGGTTATCGGGAACCCCCTACGGCGGGCGCATCCAGCTATCATAAGGGTATTGACCTGTCTACCAACGGTCAGCATACACCCATTTATGCCAGCCGGGCAGGCGTGGTCATTGTCAACAGCTATCAGGATGGTGGCGCCGGTTACTATGTGACCATCGACCATGGTGACGGCTACCGCAGTGTGTATATGCACATGTGCAAGAAGTCTGATGTGAAGGTCGGCCAGTTTGTGGCGGCGGGCGAGGTCATCGGATGTGTCGGTTCCACCGGCGCATCTACCGGTATGCACCTGCACTTCGGTATCAGCTACAACGGTACTTACATCGATCCGTTGCCCTATATTACTTAACCAAAGCCCACAGCCGATCCAGGCTGTGGGTATCCTTAAAATTGGAGGGATATTATGAATAGCAAACGTTTGACAAAAGTGCTTTCCTATGTGCTGACAGCAGTGCTGTCCGCTGCCGTCACGATGGGAGCGGTGTATTTCTTTTTGCTGCCGGAAAACAGCGGGGAGTCCAAGCTGACCACTCTGGAAAAACTCATCCAGAACTATTTTATCGGAGAATACGACGAGACTGAAATCGAGGACGCAGCGGCGAATGCGATGATAGACGCTCTGGGCGACCGGTGGAGCTACTATATCCCAGCTGA
Organism: uncultured Oscillospiraceae bacterium; assembly: GCA_964528715.1. GTDB lineage: Bacteria > Bacillota > Clostridia > Oscillospirales > Oscillospiraceae > Faecousia. The sequence goes on from CAZGTR010000012.1 coordinate 12,090, forward strand.
CTCCTGGCAGTCCTATCAGGAACAGATGAAAAATGCCTATGTGGGCATTGGCGTGACCATCCGGAGCCGGGAGGACGGAGAAGGGCTGGATGTGGAGAGTGTTACAGCAGGAGGTCCGGCAGAGGAAGCAGGGCTGAAAGCTGGAGACCGGATCGTCGGCGTGGACGGAAAAAGCATTTCCGGCATGGCGGTATCGGATGTGAAGACTATGATCCAGGGGGAGAGGGGCACCGGCGTGAAGCTGACCATCCTGCGTAGTGGTGCAGAGCTGGAGATGGAAGTGACCCGCCGGGAAGTCAAGACTCCCGTGGCAACGGCAAAGCTCCTGGATGGTAACATTGGCTATATCAAAATCGCCAACTTTAATACCAACTGCGCCGACGAGGCCATCGCTGCCATTGAGCAGATGATCTCGGAGGGGGCGACGAAGCTGCTGTTTGACGTGCGCTACAATCCTGGCGGCTATGCCAGCGAGCTGGTGGAGGTGCTGGATTATCTGCTGCCCGAGGGTAAGCTATTCACCCGTGTCGATTACAGCGGAAAAGAAAGCACCGATATGTCCGATGCCCATTGTATCGATCTGCCCATGGCGGTACTGGTGAATGCGGACTCTTACTCTGCGGCGGAGTTCTTTGCGGCGGCTTTGAGTGAGTACGGCGTTGCCACCGTGGTGGGAGAAAAGACCGTGGGCAAGGGGTATTTCCAGACCACCTTCCAGCTGCCGGACGGCTCTGCGGTGGGCCTGTCCATCGGTAAGTATTACACACCCAAGGGCGAGAGCCTGGCGGGTGTTGGTATCACCCCGGATGTGGAGGTCACAGTGACTGACGAAATTGCAGCCGGGATCTATGCCGGGACGCTGGACCTTGCGGAGGATCCCCAGGCCCAGGCGGCAGTGGATACGCTGAAATGAAGCAAACCAGCCTGTTCTTCGGAATAGGCTGGTTTTTTGTCCGGAAAGCGGGGAAATCTTGAAAATTCCCTTGACTGTATGGGCAAAATCCACTATAATGAACGAAGCTATCGAAACTTTATTGCTGAGAAAGGATTTTGAATATGGCAAGGGAATATAAAATTACCAGCCTGCGTTTGCGGGATCTGGAAAAGGAACTGAACTATTTGAAGACCACCCGGGAGCGTGAGATCGCTGCGATGATCGCAGAAGCTCGCTCCTATGGTGACTTGTCCGAAAACTCCGAATATGATGCGGCTAAGAATGAGCAGGCAAAGCTCTACGGTCGTATTGCTGAGATCGAGGATGTGCTGTCTCATGCCGTCATCATCGAGGACGAGAACGAGGCTACCGGTCGTGTGGGCCTGGGCTGCACCATGGTGGTGGAGAATGTAGCCACCGGCGTACGCAGTACCTACCGGATCACCGGCTCACAGGAAGCAAACCCCATGGAGGGTAAGCTGTCCGACGACTCTCCCTTCGGTCGTGCGGCTGTGGGCAAGTCCGCTGGTGATACCTTCTCCGTCAATGCGCCTGCTGGTTCCTATGTGATGAAGGTCATCAGCGTTTCCCGGGAGGGCTAAGATATGGCAAAGTTTGTACCCCAGGCAGAGCTGTCTCTGAATGACCAGATGCAGATCCGCCGTGAGAAGCTGGCCGCTTTGCAGGCTGAAGGCCGTGATCCCTTTGTCCAGACCAAGTTCGACCTGGACTCCAACTCCGCCGCCATCAAGGCTGATTATGATGCTTTTGAGGGCAAGACCGTCCGCCTGGCAGGCCGACTGATGAGCAAACGCGGTCAGGGCAAGGTCATGTTCTGCGACCTGCAAGATGATACCGGTCGGATCCAGCTGTTTGTGAAGATCGACGAGATGGGCGAGGAAGAATACAACCGCTTCAAGAAGAACGACATTGGTGACATCATCGGTGTGGAGGGCGAAGTGTTCAAGACCAAGACCGAGGAGATCTCCATCCGGGCCAAGGCCATCACCCTGCTGAGCAAGTCCCTGCTGCCCCTGCCCAATAAGTTCCACGGCCTGACCGACCGGGAGATCCGCTATCGTCAGCGTTATGTTGACCTGATCGTGAACCCCGAGGTGAAGGACACCTTCGTCAAGCGCAGCAAGATCATGCGGGAGCTGCGTCACTTCCTGGACAGCAAGGGCTTCCTGGAAGTGGATACCCCCATTCTGACCCCCTTTGAGATCGGCGCATCCGCCCGGCCTTTCTATACTCACCACAATACCCTGGATCTGGATATGGTGCTGCGTATCGAGACCGAGCTGTATCTGAAGCGGCTGATCGTGGGCGGCATGGACCGGGTGTACGAAGTGGGCCGCATTTTCCGCAACGAAGGCATGGACCCCACCCACAACCCGGAGTTCACCTCCATTGAGCTGTATCAAGCTTACACCGATTTCCATGGCATGATGGATCTGGTGGAGGAGATGATGAAGACCGTGGCCATGAATGTCTGCGGCACCCTGCAGATCACCTACCAGGGCAAGGATATCGACCTGAGCCACTGGGAGCGGATGACCATGATCGAGGCTGTCAAGAAGTACTCTGGCGTGGACTTCGCCCAGATCCAGTCCGACGAGGAAGCCATCGCCATCGCCAAGGAGAAGCACGTGGAGCTGCCGGAGGTCCCCACCAAGGGCGCCATTCTGGTGGAATTCTTCGACGCTTTCGTGGAGGAGAACCTGATCCAGCCTACCTTTATCTACGATTACCCCGTGGAGAACAGCCCCCTGGCAAAGCGCAAGCCCAATGATCCCGCCTTCACTGAGCGGTTTGAGTATTTCATCAACGCAACGGAGTTCGGCAACGCCTTCTCCGAGTTGAACGACCCCATTGATCAGAAGGAGCGCTTCGAGAAGCAGGTTGCGGATCGTCTGGCTCTGGATCCCGAGTCCAAGGCACAGGTGGACTATGACTATGTCACCGCTCTGGAGTATGGTCTGCCCCCCACGGGCGGCCTGGGCTTCGGCGTGGACCGTCTGGTCATGCTCCTGACCGACTCCGCCTCCATCCGGGATGTTCTGTTGTTCCCGACAATGAAACCCTTGGACTAAATAATTCGCAATAAAGCGAAATAA
>CAZGTR010000013.1:0-14813 GCA_964528715.1 uncultured Oscillospiraceae bacterium
TCCCGGATCTCCTCATTGAGCTGATGATCTAACTTTGCGATGGTAAGCACCTCCATTAACAACAAAAAAGCGGATGCCAAAGCACCCGCACATTCTCACAGTATTCCCATTGGGAAAGTGGAATATTTACCGTGTCGCTCGTTTGCTTACGGTGAGGCGGATGTTCAGCCTTCTTGATTACTCGCTAATTCTATCACAGTTTTTTTCCTTTGTCAATAGTAATTTATTGATTTTTTCTGTTTTATTCCGGCTCAATGGGGATATATTCCTTATAAATGGGCCTACTGCGTCACCATTGTCCCCGGGCCGGGTCGAAAGGAGGACAGCACCTGGATCTGCACACCTTTCTCCTTTGCTACGGTCACTGCCTTGGTATGGAGCACCTGGGCACCGGAGCGAGCCAGTGCCAGCATATCATCATAATCAATGCTATCATAGCGTTTTGCCTCTGGAAAGCGCCGGGGATCCTTGTCGTAGACTCCATCCACATCGGTATAGATCTGGCACTGGTCTGCTTTCAGCAGTGCTGCCAGTGCCACGGCTGTGGTGTCCGAGCCGCCCCTTCCCAAGGTCGTCACATCATTTTCTGCATTGACACCCTGGAAGCCCGTTACAACAACGATTTTCCCCCGCTCCAATTCCCCCAGGATCCGGTCATGGGCCAAACCGATCACATCCGAATCGGTATGTGGACCCAGCGTTTGTAGCCCCGCCTGCCAGCCGCTCAGACTCACCGCAGGCCATCCCAGAGTCTGAACAGTCATAGCCATCAATGCAGCGCTTTTCTGCTCCCCTGTGGAAAGCAGTGCGTCCATCTCCCGCTGTGATGGTGCCCCGCTCACTTGTTCTGCCAGCTTTGTCAAGTGATCTGTGGTATCCCCCTGAGCAGATACCACGACCACCACCCGGTTCCCGGCCTTTGCCTGCTCTACTGCCCGTTGGGCCGCCCGGCGTATCCGCTCCAAATCCGACAGAGAGCTTCCGCCAAATTTTTGCACGATCAGCATCTATTTCACCTCCGGCCCATTCTACGCAGTTTGGGCATAAAAAGTGAAAACCGCCCCGAAGCGGGGCGGTTTGAGAAGCATTTTTAGCCGGCCAGGATCTCAGCTTTGATCACGCCATTTGTATTGATCAGCTCATTGAGCAGATCTTCCAAAGAAACATCCACATCGGTCATCTCTGCTGAGATAGTCACCAGAGCATAGCCATTGGTTGGGATGATGGAGTTGATGGTCATCAAGTTTGCGTCATGCTGCGCATAAACAGTCAGCACATTGGACAGCACGCCAGGCGCATCACTGATCGTCAGCTGGAAGGTAATGATACGGCCCTTCATCATATTCTGAAAGGGTAGGATCGCGTCCCGGTATTTATAAAATGCACTGCGGCTGATATCCATGCGGCGAGTGGCATCGTTGACCGTTTTGACTTCACCGGTGGACAGCATTCTTTTGCATTCCGCCACCTTCAAGAACACCTCCGGCAGTGCCGATGCTTCAACGATGTAATATTTCGGTTTTTTGGTCATGCTTTTTACCTCCTCAAGCTTTTTATTTTTACTATCTACAAAATTCACGGTCTTTTACATTTTCATTGTACCACAGATTTCACAAAATGCAAGCCCCCAGTTGTGGACTTTTGTCCCAGAAAGGAATACGAATGTCTCAAGGAAAAGTCATAAAATACCTACTCCCCACAGCTGTCCTGCTGGTGCTGTTTCTGGCGCTTCGCTTTGCGCTGCCCATCACGCTTCCCTTTCTGCTGGGTTGGTGTGTTTCCTTAGCAGCTGATCCACTGGTGCGCTTTTTGAGTCAAAAAGCCAGATTCCCCCGTCCTCTCGCCGCCTTTGTCAGCATATCCATAGCCTTACTGATCACAGGGCTTTCCGTCGTGGTATTCTGTGCCCTGCTGGTCCGGGCGCTGGGCGATCTTTCCGGTGTCATGCCGGATCTGGAAAGCACTGCGCTTTCCGGCTTGAACGCATTGGAAGGCTGGCTACTGAAGCTGACAACCTGCGCTCCAGAGAGCCTTCATCCAGTTTTGAGCGGCAGTGTGGAGCGGCTGTTCTCCGGCAGCAGCGCCATCGTTGATCAATTGACCGGCACTGCCTTGAATTTTGCCTCCTCCCTTTTCAAGGCCCTGCCGGACAGCGCCCTCAGCCTTGGCACCTGGGTTTTGTCCAGCTACATGATCTCCGCCCGGCTTCCGCAGATCCATGCTTTTTTCCAGAGCAAGCTGCCGCCGGTTTGGTATCAAAAATATTTTCCCGCTCTCCACAGCCTTAAAAAGGCCCTGGTCGGCTGGCTGATCGCCCAGCTGAAGCTATCCGGGATCACATTCTGCCTCCTTCTGGCAGGATTTTTGATTTTAAGCATTTCTCATTCCTTTATTTGGGCATTGGTCGTATGCCTTGTGGATATCTTACCGGTTCTGGGCACCGGGACCGTACTGGTTCCATGGGCGTTTCTGTATCTGCTCCAGGGACAGCAGCTCCAGGCAGTTGGGCTTTTGAGTATCTACTGTGTGGTCAGCCTGTCTCGTTCCGTTTTGGAACCTCGGCTCGTCGGAAAGCAACTAGGGCTTGACCCGCTAGTTACTTTGATCGCCCTTTATACAGGATTTCGACTGTGGGGGATCCTGGGAATGCTCACAGCGCCCTTGCTTGCAGTCGCCGCCACGCAACTGGTTGGGTTCCAGGAGAAATAATCATTTCCCGTTGATATTTCCCACAAAAATCCAAAGAACCTATTGTGCATTCGGTAGCTTTTTGATATAATAATTAGAAAAAGTATATTGGATGTGTATTATCTTGAAGTATGGAATTTGGAATGTACAGCAGCCGGAGGGTGCCGCAGTCAACACATTGGTCAGCGGAGGGTTTGCACCTTTGACCGCCATGATCCTTTCTGCCCGTGGGATTCAGGACACTGCCGCTGCAAAAGAGTATTTGGCCTGCGATATAGCGCTTCTGGATCCATTTTTAATGACGGATATGGATCTTGCCGCCGGACGTGTAGGCCTCGCCATGACCCGTGGAGAGAAGATCGCCGTTTTCGGTGACTATGACGTGGATGGTATCACCTCCACCTGCCTGCTGACAGACTTTTTGCGCCGTCACGGGGCAGACTGCGTTTCCTATATCCCCGGGCGACTGGAAGAAGGCTACGGTCTGAACCCCATCGCCATCCATTATCTGCACGGTCTGGGGGTCAAGCTGATCATCACTGTGGACTGCGGCATCACCGCCGTGGAAGAAGCGCAGCTTTGCAAGGAGCTGGGCATCGATCTGGTCATCACGGACCACCACGAGTGCAAGCAGATTCTCCCCGAGGCCATCGCCATCGTCGATCCCCACCGGCCCGACGGTGGCTACCCTCATAAGACCCTCTCCGGCGTGGGCGTTGCCTTCAAGCTGGCCTGTGCCCTCAGCGGAGATCAGAACGAAGTGCTGGATGAATACGCCGACATGGTGTGTCTGGGCACCGTTGCAGATGTCATGCCCCTGCGAGGGGAAAACCGGGTCTTTGTTGCAAGAGGTCTGGACTCCATTCGCAACACCAAGCGCCCCGGCCTTGCCGCCCTGATGAAAGAAAGCGGCTGTACCAGAGAAAATGTCTCTGCCACCTCCATTGGCTTCATGCTGGCCCCCCGGATCAACGCCGCCGGACGCATGGGGCAGATCGATTTGGCAGTGGAGCTGTTTTTGACCGACGACGAGGAACGTGCAGAATTTCTCGCCAAAGCCCTGTGCGACCTGAACCGCCAGCGGCAGCAGGTGGAGTCTGAGATCTATGAGCAAGCCGTATCTATGCTACCCCAGGGACAGCCGCCGGAAGCCATTGTTCTGGCAGATGAAACCTGGCACCAGGGCGTGGTAGGGATTGTCGCCAGCCGCATGGCAGAGGAATACTGCTGCCCCGCCTTCTTGATCTGCCTGGACGGCGACCACGGCAAGGCCAGTTCCCGCAGCTTCGGCGGTTTCAACCTTTTCGCTTCGTTAACTGCGCTTTCCGAGCTTTTGGAAAGCTATGGCGGTCACGAGCTGGCAGCAGGCTTTACCATTTCCCGGCAGAACATCTCCGCATTCCGGCAGCAGATGTGTCAGCAGGCAGCGGCTTATTATGCCGATTCCACGCCCCGGACTACTTTGGACATTGACTGCGCCATCACAGCGGAGCTTCTCACCGTTCGGGGCATTGACGCTTTGAATGCACTGGAGCCCTGCGGAAACGGCTGTCCCAAACCGGTGCTGATGATGGAAAAAATGGCCATCGAGCGAATCAGCTCCGTGGGCAACGGGCGTCATCTGCGTCTGCGCCTGCGCAGTGGCTATCACAGCATCAATGCCATTTACTTTTCCGCCACCGCCGAGACCGCTTCTGTAGAGCCGGGAGACGTGGTGGACGTGGCATTCCATCCCCAGGTCAACGAATTTCGTGGAGAGCGCACCGTTCAGATGAACGTGCTGGACATCCGTCCCAGCTGCAATGTGGAATGTTCCCCGGAGCTGTGCGGGCACAGCCGTATTCAAGCCGGGACACTGACACGTCAAGACGCCAGCGTCTTGCTTCCGGACCGGGCCCAGCTTGCCATGGTCTGGAAATATTTGGCAGGTGCCACCTGCCTGCAAGAGGAGCCGCTGTGCCTTTGCCGCAAGATCGTCCGCTGGTCGGGCCGGCCCCTGTCTCTGGGGCAGTTGCTCACCTGCCTGGATATTTTCCAGGATGTGGGTCTTCTGACCATGACCAGGCAGCATAAATACACCACCATTCGGCTCACCGCCGGCAGTCAAAAAGCCGACCTGAACCAGAGCCGCACCATGCAAATCCTTCTTCGCACGAAAGAGAGCTGAACACCATGGAAACTTTTGAATTCCATTATGACGCCATGCGGGCCACCATTCTCAAATGTATGCCCAATACCGACATGGCCCTGATCGACCGGGCTGTAGAATACGCCCAGCACAAACACTGCAACCAAACCCGAAAAGACGGTTCTCCCTATATCATCCACCCCCTGGCCGTCGCCAAGATCGTAGCGGAGATGGGGCTGGACACCGATGCCATTCTGGGTGCCCTGCTCCATGACTGCATCGAGGACACGGACGCTTCCCACGAAGAGATTGAAAAGCTCTTCGGCTCCACCGTTGCAGAGCTGGTGGAGGGCGTTACCAAGCTGACCCGTGCCAATTTCTCCTCCACCGAACAGGCCCAGATGGAAAACCTGCGGAAAATGTTCATGGCCATGTCCAAGGACATCCGGGTGGTGCTGATCAAAATTGCTGACCGGCTGCACAATATGCGTACCATGCAGTACCAGACCCCGGAAAAGCAGATTAAGAAGTGCCAGGAGACCATGGATATTTATGCGCCTCTTGCCCACCGCCTTGGTATGCAGAAGCTGAAATGGGAGCTGGAGGATCTTTCCCTGCGCTATCTGGTGCCCGACGGCTACAACCAGATCATGAGCTATCTGCAGGAGCACAAGGAGCAGGATGAGACCTTCATGCGTACCATCCAGCAGACCATCACCGACCGGCTCAACGCTATGGGCATCCACAACACCACCTATGGCCGGATCAAGCACGTTTACTCCATCTACCGCAAGATGCAGGCGCAGAACAAGACCATGGACGAGCTGTATGACATTTACGCCTTCCGGGTCATTGTGGATTCCATCCCCGACTGCTACAACGTGCTGGGTCATGTTCACGACCTGTTCAATCTGGTGCCCGGCCGGTTCAAGGATTATATCTCCACCCCCAAGCCCAATATGTACCAGTCCCTGCACACCACCGTCATCGGCTCCCAGGGCATCCCCTTTGAGGTGCAGATCCGCACCTGGGAGATGCACGAAGTGGCAGAATACGGTGTTGCTGCCCATTGGAAATACAAGCAGGGCACCGGCAACGGCAACGAAAAGGACTTCGAGTGGGTCCGCCGCCTGCTGGAGAGCCAGCAGGACACCGACGCAGAGGACTATGTCCAGTCTCTGAAAATCGATATGTTCGACGACGAGGTGTTCGTCTTTACCCCCAAAGGCCGGATCGTTTCCCTGCCCGCCGGTTCTACCCCCATCGATTTTGCCTACGCCATCCATTCCGGCGTTGGCAACGCCATGATCGGTGCCAAGGTTAACAACCGCATCGCCAACATCGATGCACCCCTGAAAAACGGCGACATTCTGGAGATCCTCACCTCCAAATCCGCCAAGGGCCCCAGCCGTGACTGGCTGAACATCTGCAAAAGCAACCAGGCCCGGACCAAGATCAAGCAATGGTTCAAGAAAGAGAAGCGGGAAGAAAATGTGGCCCACGGTCGTGCGGCCTTCGAGTCCGAAATGCGCCGGGTGGGTCTGCCATTGAGTCTGACCATCGACCCGGAGATCGGCCCGCAGCTGCTGAAAAAACTCAGCTTTGACAACTGGGAGGATATGTACGCCGCCATCGGCTACGGCGGCCTGACTGCCGTGAAGGCCGTGGGTCGTATCCGGGACGATATCAACAAGGCCCTGCGGGTCCAGCAGAACGACAAGCTTACCCAGCCGGTGATCCGTCCCGCCACGGACGATGCCAAGCGCAACCGCCACGCCGTCAACGGTGTCATCGTAGAGGACATCGACTCGTGCATGATCAAGTTCGCCAAATGCTGCACTCCCGTGCCAGGGGATGCCATCGTGGGCTTTATCACCAAGGGATTCGGTGTCTCCGTCCACCGGGCAGACTGTCCCAACGCCGCCCACCGGGACGATCCCATTCAGGCCAACCGCTGGGTGCGGGTCCGCTGGGCCAATCAGGAGGAGCAGCCCTTTGAGACCACGCTGGAGCTGGACTGCCTGACCAGAGACGGCCTGCTTTTGGATGTAGCCACTGTCATGTCCACCAACCGTATCCGCCTGAAAGAACTCAACGGCAAGGATCTGCCCGGGGGCAAGAGCATCTTCACCGTCAAATTTGAAGTCAAGAATGTGGCGGAGCTGGATTCCATCCGCAAAAAGCTGCTGGCCATCCGGGATGTCACCGGTTCCCGCCGTGGTCAGAATTAAAGGAGCAAACTATGCGTGCAATTTTAACTCGTGTCAATTCCGCCTCCGTGACCATCGATGGGCAAACCGTAGGGCAGATCGGCAAAGGATTTTTGATCTTACTGGGCGTTGGCCCCAACGATACGGAAAAAGAATGTCGGTATCTTGCGGAAAAAGCCTTGGGACTGCGCATTTTTGAGGACGAAAACGGAAAAATGAATTTGGGTCTGGATGCCGTCGGCGGCGAAGTGCTGGTGGTCAGTCAGTTCACCCTTTATGGCAACTGCCGCAAGGGTCGCCGTCCCAGCTTCACAGAAGCCGCAGCCCCTGATCTGGGCAACGAGCTGTATGAAAAATTCCTGTCCATCTGCGAAGAATTGGGCTATCCGCCCCAGCACGGTCAGTTTGGTGCCGATATGAAGGTTGCCTCCGTCAACGACGGCCCCGTGACCCTGATCTTGGACACCGACCAGCTGATGGACAGCCCCAGACGAGGTTGATCTATGCTGAATATCCAAACTTTAACGCTGGGTGCCTACCAAACCAACTGCTATGTACTGACCAACGGCAGCCGGTGCGTACTCATCGACCCAGGCTACGAGCCCGAGGGAATCGCCGCCTTCCTGAAAAACAGCAATTTGACGCTGGAAGCCATTTTGCTGACCCACGGTCACTTTGACCATGTGGGTGCCGTGGAGGATCTGGTGGTGGAGACCCGCTGTGACCTGTGGATGCACCGAAACGATTGGGCCCTGCCCCTGGACCTCATTCACCTGCACTATTTTCCCCTGGCAGAGTGCGATTTCACCAATGTGAAATTCTGTGCAGATGGAGATGTGATCACCGCCGCCGGACTGACCTTTTCTGTGCTGGAGACCCCAGGCCATACCCCCGGCTCCGTTTGCTATCAATACGAAAACGCCCTGTTCACCGGCGATACCCTCTTTGACGGTTCCTGCGGCCGGACAGACCTGCCGGAGGGCAATTGGAGCCAGATGAAAGCTTCCCTCGCCCGGCTAAAGGCCATCACTAAAAATCTGCGGATCTACCCGGGCCACGGCAGTTCCAGCACTCTGCTCTCTCAGCGGCACAACAATCCCTACCTGCGATAATTGAGGACTTGCTATGAAACTGACACTCATCGGTCACGAGGACCGTTATGCCGTAGAGCAGCTGCAAATGGCGCTGTTCTCCACCAATCAGGAGGGCGAAGCCATATCTTCCCTGCACCGGGGCAAGACCTGGCTCACCGCCACCACCAAGATCATCTTGAACGGCAAGACCGCCACCGCTGCACGACGACTGAAGGCTTCTGAAGAAACCGTGCGTCTGCGCCGGCGTATCTTGCAGCAGAGCTATTATCTGGCCGCCGTCCAGCTGTTGCTGGAACCCTCCGCCTGGGGCGCATTGGCCGGAGTCCGTCCCACCAAAATTTCCACCAAGCACATTCTGGAAGGCGGCACCCCTGCCTCCGCCGGAAAGTTGCTGGAGCAGGTGTACTATGTGACACCCCAGCGCCGGGAGCTGGCGGTGGACTGTTCCGTTTCCACCGTCCACGCAGCGAGCTTGCTGAAGGAAACGGACATTTCCCTGTATGTGGGCATTCCCTTCTGCCCCACCCGGTGCAGCTATTGCAGCTTCGTCAGCCGCACCATTGGACAACAAACAGAGCTGCTCGAACCGTATCTTGAAGCACTTTGCCGGGAGATCGCCGTCACCGGCACGCTGCTGGCAAATTCCGGACGCACCGTGCGTACCATATACATAGGCGGTGGCACCCCCACCACCCTCTCAACATCCCAGATGATCCGGCTGCTGGACACCATCCGGGACTTCTTCGACCTGTCCCGGTGTCTGGAATTCACCGTGGAGGGCGGTCGCCCCGACACCCTGACCCCGGAAAAACTTCAGGCCATCCATGACCACGGCGCTGACCGGATGAGTATCAACCCTCAGACCATGGTGGACAGCGTGCTCCGTGCCTGCGGGCGGCCCCATACCGCCGCACAGGTGGTCGAGAGCTACCGCTGGGCCCGGGACGCAGGCTTTGAGGCCATCAACATGGATCTCATCGCCGGACTTCCCACGGACGATCTGGACGGTTTCCGCCACTCTCTAGACACCGTCGCCGCATTGGACCCCGCCAACATCACCGTCCACACCCTGGCCCTGAAAAAAGGCGCTGACCTTTTTGAAAAACGGGAGGGTCTCAGTGGTGCCGACCAGGTATCCCAAATGGTAGACTATGCCAACCAAACCCTGCGCCAAAGTGGCTACAAGCCCTATTACCTGTACCGGCAGAAATACATGTCCGGCTCTTTCGAGAACGTGGGCTGGTCCCAGGACGGCCTGGACTGCCTGTACAACATCTACATGATGGAAGAGCTCCACACCATCCTCTCCCTGGGTGGCGGCGGCATGAACAAGGTCAACCTACCGGACGGCAGTCTGCAACGGTTCCACAACCCCAAATTCCCGGAGCAGTACATCCAAATGCTGCCCCAGGTGCTGGAGGATAAACAGAAACTCTTCGATCTGATGAAAGGAAGCATTTGATTTGAATACTCTGATCTCCAATGTGACCATCGTCACCATGAACGAAAAAATGGAGGTACTGTTCAGCGCATATCTGGGCGTCACGGACGGCAAGATCTCCTACATCGGCAAATCCGCTCCCAAAGAGCAGCCCCAGACCATCGTGGACGGCACCGGCATGGTGCTGCTGCCCGGCCTTGTGAACTGCCATACCCAGCTGGCTACCACCGTACTGCGCAGCTACTTAGACGATCTGAGCGCCTACGACGCTCTAAATGAGCAACTGAAGCGAGAGGACAAGATGGATAGACGTTGCGCCAAGGCCGCCGCCCTGCTGGGCATTGCCGAGTGCCTGCGCTTCGGTGTTACCTCCGTCTCCGACCTGTACTACTACCCCGACGCCACCGCCGAAGCCGTGGCAGAAAGCGGGATCAAGGCCAACATCGCCCTGTCCGCCTACCGCTACATCGATCAAAACGAGGAATTCGACTTTGACACCGACGAGCAATGCCAGGAGCTGGTGCGTGTTTGTGAGAAATGGCACGGCTACAACAACGGTCGTATCAAGATCGACGCCGGCATTCACGCCGAGTACACCAGCAATTACCCCCTGTGGGAAGGTCTGGTGGGCTACGCCGCCGAAAAGGATCTGGGCTTCCAACTTCATCTGGCTGCCAGCCAAAACGAGGTGGACTCCTGTCTGGACCGCACCGGCCTTGGCCCCGGAGAGCTATTAAGCTGTCATGGCATTTTCAATCTGCCGGTCACAGCTGTCAGCTGCGCCTGTCTTTCCGACACCGAGCGTCAAATTCTGGGCAAGAAGAAAGCCACCGCTGTGGCCTGTCCCATCACCGCCGCCAAAAGCGGTGCGCCCCAGACCCCGGTGCTGGAATGCGTCAAAGCCGGAATGAATGTGGCCCTGGGCACCGGCGGTGCCCTGCAAGCTGGAAATCTCGACCTGTTTGAGGTCATCCGCTCCACCGCTCTTTCCGTCCGGGCTACTGCTGAAAATGCTTCTGCCCTCCCCGCCTCTGCCGCTTTGATGATGGCCACCACCTGTGGTGCACAGGCCCAGGGCCGCAGCAACCAAATCGGCATGATCAAGGAAGGGTACGACGCCGACCTCATTCTGGTAGATTTCTCCGCCCCCCATTTAATGCCCTGCCACAATGTACTCAACGCCTTGACCTTCAGCGCCAAGGGTGGCGACGTGGCCATGACTATGGTCCAGGGCAAGATCCTGTACCAGAACGGGCAATTTCCCACCATCGACCTGCCCAAGGTCGTGGAGGAACTGACCACTTACGCCATCCCCCGGCTTTTTGCCGACGACAACACCTAAAGGAGGGGCCTTATGTCTGAAACACCCAAAAAGCAATCCTTTCTCCATGGCACCGCCCTTCTGGCTATGGCCACCGCCATCGTCAAAGTCATCGGCGCCCTGTACAAGATCCCGCTGAACAGTATCATCGGTGAACAGGGTTTTGGCTATTACAGCACCGCCTATGAGATCTACAACCTGCTTCTGATGATTTCCACCGCCGGTCTGCCCGTTGCCATGAGCCGCATGGTGGCCCAAGCCAGCTCCCTGAATCAGTACCGCCAAGTACGCAAGATCTACACCATTTCCCGGACGATCTTCCTGACGCTGGGCTTGCTGGGCACTCTGCTTATGACCGCTTTCTGCCGCCAGCTGGCTGCATTCCAGCAGCAGCCTGATGCCTGGGCCGCCATCGGCGCCCTGGGCCCCTGCTGCCTGCTGATCTGCCTGATGAGTACCTACCGGGGCTTCTTCCAAGGCCAGGGCAACATGATGCCCACCTCCATCTCTCAGGTTCTGGAAGCGGTGACCAAGCTGATCGTCGGCATTGCCGCCGCCCTGCTGGTCAAGCACTACTTCAAGAGCATCCCCCTGGCTGCCGGTGCCGCCATTCTGGGCGTGACCACCAGCTGTCTGGTCTCTTCCATCTATCTGAACCGCTGCTTCCGCAGCGCCTTCAAGGATATGCCCCAGACCTGCGAGGAAGTTTCCTCCGGCAAGGACATCGCCAAAGGACTGCTGTCCATCGCCATTCCCATCACCATCGGTTCTGCGGGCTTGCAGCTGCTCACCGTGCTGGAGACCAAGATCTACATGACCCAGCTACTCAAGACCCTGACCCAGAACACCGCCGATATTCAAAAGGGCATTTACAGCATGACCTTGACCATTTTCAATATGCCCTGCGCCTTCATCACCCCCATCACCATCAGCATCATCCCGGCAATCACCTCCCAGCTGACCCTGGGCAATTTCAAGGCCGCCCGGGCCACGGAGGAGTCCGCCGCCCGGATCAGCGCCCTGATCTCCATGCCCTGTGCCTTTGGCCTGACCCTGCTGGCCCAGCCGGTGACCCGGCTCCTGGGCGGCTATTCCGGTGAAAAGCTGGAGCTTGCCACCCGGCTCATGTCCGTCCTGGGCGTGTGCATTATTTTCAACGCCCTGGTGCTGCTGACCAACGCCATCATGCAGGCCCACGGTCACGAAAAGCTGCCGGTGGTAAATATGTTCGTGGGCGGCATTTTGAAGCTCATCGCCGTCTCCATCCTCACCGGTAACGCTGCCATCGGCATTGTGGGCACCCCCATCGGAAGCCTACTGTGCTACCTGACCATTACGGTTTTGAATCTGGTGACTATGCGCCGAGTGCTGGAGGATCCCCCCGCCATCGTACGTCAGCTTTTCCGGGCTTTCCTGTCCGCCGCCATTATGGGCATCTGCGCCTGGGGCACCTGGAAGGGCCTCGTGGCTTTGATGGGTGCCAATTTAAGCCGGGTCATTGCCTGCGCCGTCCCTATTTTTGTTGGTGTCGTCGTCTATGTGATCGCTGCTGTGAAGCTCAAGGCCATCACCCGGGAGGACTGCCTACTGCTGCCTAAGGGCGAAAAAATTGCAAATTTGCTGCATTTGTGAAAATTTCCCTTGCATTTCGTCTATCATTATGATAGCTTAAATCCAGAACTATTTTTAGAAGAGAGGAATCACCATGAATAAAACCGAATTGATCGCCGCTACCGCTGAGGCTGCCGGTATCAGCAAAAAGGACACCGAGCGTGTGCTCAACGCCGCCATTGATAGCATTTGCGCCGCTCTGGTCGCAGGCGAGCGGGTGCAGCTGTCCGGCTTTGGCATTTTTGAGACCAAGGACCGGGACGCTCGCATTGGCCGCAATCCACACACCAAGGAAGCCATTGAGATCCCCGCTACTCGTGTGCCTACCTTCAAAGCCAGCAAGAGTTTGAAGGACGCTGTGGGGAAGTAAGCCATGCGTCTTGACAAGTATCTAAAGGTCTCCCGTCTGATCAAGCGCCGCACCATTGCCAACGAAGCCTGTGACAACGGTCGTATCAGTGTCAACGGTCGCATTGTCAAAGCCAGTTACGACGTAAAAGTCGGTGACAAGCTGGAGATCACCATGGGGCCTCGCACCGTCGCCGTGGAGGTCCTGCAAGTAGCTGAGACGGTCCGCAAGGACGACGCCAGCGCCATGTACAAAGAAATTTGAGTCCAATACTCGTTCAGGAGACCAGACATGATGTCTGGTCTCCTGATTTTTTGATATTTTCCTGTCAGAAGCTCTCCAGAAGCTTTCCGGCGATTTTACCACCAATGACTGCCAGCCCCTTAGGATTGGGATGCGTCCCGTCCGTGCTGGGAAAATAGTAGCTACGGGTGAGGGCATTGAACCCCAGTGTCCGATAAAGATCCATTGCAGGGAGCTTGTAGCGCTCTGCCACGGTCAGCAGTCCGTCGCCCCAATCTGTAAATGCCCTTCCGTCAAAGTCCTTGCTGTCGCTGTCCACATCCTCATCATTCCAATACCGGTAGATGGGTGTCAGCAGCAACACCTTGATATGAGGATAGGCAGTCAGCAATTTTGTCAGCGCATAACGCAAGGCCCCCAGATACGTCTTGGTATTTTGTTCATCTGTCTCATCATCCAGGGTGATTTTACTCTGGATATCATTGGTGCCATAGGCAATGGTAATAAAATCCACTTTCTCCCAATTCACCGCCTTCAGCGCTGCCAAATGCTCCACTCCATTGGTGGCTGCAGACAAGCCGCTGACATTTTCCTCCTGCACCGACCAATCACCGGAAGCCACCGCTTCTGCCAGTCTCACCATAGAAAATGCAGCATAAGCAGCCGTCGGATGTGTATCAGACATTCGACAGCCACCAAATCCAGCGTTGATCACTTCCATCCCGGTTTCCTCCGCCAAAATACTGGGATAATCGTACGGTGCCTGCATATTGCCTGTCACGGAATCTCCAAAACATACACACCGTTTCCCGCTGTGGCGAGACTTTTTTTCTTCCGCTCCCCCTGTCTTCAAGAGCACGCTACACGCCGGGCTTGCATTGATCGTAACGCCCACCGGCATCGTCCCCAGAACCACACTACCGTTAAAGCTCCCAGATAAGGAGACGATTTGCGTGTACTCTTTGGAACCCTCCCGGTTAATGTAGATGCGGTTAACTCTAGCCGTAGCATTGTCACCCGCAGAGGAGAAGAGATTTCCGGCAACCGGGTACCAACGCAGTCTTACATTCTCCGTGGTTGCCATAAAAGTCTGACTTTGTAGTTTATTTGTATCCGTCGAAATGCGGGTCAGTAACGTTGTACCGCTTCCATCGTACAAAATCCAGTGTCCAGGCGTATTGTAACCAGTTTCCTCATAGGGAGTTCCCGCTGCATCGAATACAAATGTATAACTTTCACCGACTTCCAAACCACTGCATGAAATATCCACATATCCTGCATACCAAGCCGAGACCGTGCTGGTAAATCGCAGACAATAGACCCCATCTTCTTGAGTGGCCACCGCATTCACTCCGGAACCGCCCAGTATATTCAGCTCTGCGACTGTTGGTGAGGTAACGGTGTAATCGCTTTCTTCAGCGCTTTCCAGCTTCACACTTCCGGCGTTTTTCAGCACCTGCGGCGTTGTGCCCACAAGCGTGTATTCTGCCGCTGTTGCGCCACCAGAGCTACCCGTTCCACCCTTGCCGTTTCTAACCGTCAACGTGTTACCGTCAGAGAAGGTGACCACATTTACACCACCATCCTCCGTGCTCTCCTGGATATCCGTTATGGTAACCGAAACACCATCCTTTCCTGACACCGCCTTTGCATCGATCAATCCATTGATAGCACTGGTGAGATCAACAGCAGTTCCATCTCCGATGATGCTCTGCGTAGAGTCACCGA
>CAZGTR010000014.1:0-14539 GCA_964528715.1 uncultured Oscillospiraceae bacterium
GTCCTACCGTGGTCATGATGGTTGGCCTGCAGGGCGCGGGCAAAACCACCAACGGTTCCAAGCTGGCCGGACTGATGAAGCGCCAGGGACGGAATCCCCTGCTGGTGGCCTGCGATATTTACCGTCCCGCCGCCATTCAGCAGCTGAAGGTCTGCGGCGAGAAGCTGGGAATCCCCGTTTTTGACAGAGGCACCCAGAATCCTGTGAATACCGCCAAGGAGGCCCTTCTCTACGCCCGGCAGCATGGCCATGACATGGTATTTCTGGATACCGCCGGCCGGCTTCATGTGGACGAAGCCCTGATGAATGAGCTGAAGCAGATCAAGGCCACCGTAAAGCCCAGCGAGATTATGCTGGTGGTGGATGCCATGACCGGCCAGGACGCGGTCAACGCGGCCCAGAGCTTCAATGAGTGGCTGGACATCGATTCCGTACTGCTTTCCAAGCTGGATGGCGATGCCCGGGGCGGCGCGGCCCTGTCTGTCCGGGCCGTTACCGGAAAGCCCATCAAGTTCGCCGGTACCGGTGAAAAGCTGGAGGACATCGAGCCCTTCCATCCCGACCGGATGGCCAGCCGGATCCTGGGCATGGGCGATATGCTCACCCTCATCGAAAAGGCGGAGAAGGCTTACGATGCCAAGAAGGCCGCCGAGATGGAGGCAAAGCTCAAAACCAACAAGTTCACCCTTCAGGACTTTTACGACCAGATGGTCCAGATGAAGTCCATGGGTTCTATGGAGGATATTCTGGCGCAGATGCCCGGCGGTGCCAACCTGAAGGGTGTAAAGCTGGACGAGAAGGCCATGGCCCATACCGAGGCCATCATTCTGTCCATGACTCCCCGGGAGCGAGAGAAGCCGGAAATCATTCAGGCCAGCCGCAAGCGGCGCATTGCCGCGGGTGCCGGTGTGAAGGTGGAGGACGTGAACCGGCTGCTCAAGTCCTTTGAGCAGATGCGAAAGCTTATCAAGCAGTTCTCCGGCCCCGGTGCGGGCAAGAAGCTCAAGCGCATGAGCCGTGGCTTCGGCGGGGGATTCCCCGGCTTCTAAAACCCAATCCCCACGGATACTCCGGGCGCTTTTGGATTGGCCCTTCCCGCATTGACGGAAAAACAAGGTTCGCTCTAAGCAAAACGCTTTGCGATATAGATTATTTTCAAAAATTTTTGGAGGTGAAACTCTCATGGTTAAGATCAGACTGAGAAGAATGGGCGCTAAGAAGGCTCCTTTCTACCGGATCGTTGTCGCTGACGCTCGCAGCCCCCGTGATGGCCGCTGCATCGAGGAGATCGGCACTTACAACCCCCTGCTGGAGGCTAACAACATCACTGTTGACGCAGAGAAGGCTCAGGCTTGGATCAAGAACGGCGCTCAGCCCACTGACACTGTTCGCGGTCTGCTGAAGAAGGCTGGCGTTCTGTAAGATCCACTGAAGGAGTTCGCGCAATGAAAGAGCTTTTGCTGTATATGGCAAAGAATCTGGTGGATGATCCAGAAGCAGTCACCGTTACCGAAATCGAAAATGAGGACGGAAAAGTGCTGGAGCTGCGTGTTGCTGAGGGCGACATGGGCAAAGTGATCGGCCGCCAGGGTCGGATCGCCAAGGAGATCCGTACCATCATCAAGACTGTGGCAATGCGCACCGGCGAACGGGTCACTGTCGAAATTATGGATTAACGGGTATGCGTGGCGGGTGCGTCACGCATTTCTCGTTTTTGGGAGGATATATGAAGCTGCAATTTGTTGAAGCCGGTGAGATCGTCACCACCCATGGCATTCGGGGCGAGGTGAAGGTGCTGCCCTGGCTGGATAGCCCGGAACTGCTGTGCGATTTTGAGCGCTGCCGTATCGGTGGTAAGGAATATAAGATCGAGCTTTGCCGGGTGCAAAAGACCTGCGATCTGGTGAAGCTTGGTGGAATTGACACCGTGGAGCAGGCCCAGGCCCTGCGGGGAAAGACGGTGGAGCTGTACCGGGAGGATATCGACGAGGATGTGATCTTCGCCGCCGAGCTTCAGGGCGTGGAAGTGTTTGCCGGGAGCGACAAGCTGGGGCAGATCGTGGATGTGCTGGATTACCCCGGCAACAAGGTGTATGTGGTCAAGGGCGAGCATGAATACATGATCCCCGCCGTATCTGCCTTCATCCAATCTACGGATATGGAGAACAACCGGATGCAGGTGAACATCATCGAGGGGATGCGCAGCGATGAGAATTGATATTCTGACCCTGTTTCCGGAGACATTGGGGGATGTGCTGTCCGAGAGCATCCTGGGTCGGGCCCAGGAGCGGGGCTATATCCGTATTGAAGCGCACCAGATCCGGGACTATACCGCCAACAAGCAGAACCAGGTGGACGATTATCCCTATGGCGGCGGTCGGGGTGCCGTGATGACGGCTGACCCTCTGTATCGTGCGTGGGAAGCGGTGTGCGATGAGGCTGCTGGCCCGGTGCATACGGTCTATTTGTCCCCCTGTGGACATACTTTCAAGCAGGCGGACGCCATCCGCCTGAGCAAAATGGAAAATCTGGTGCTGGTGTGCGGACACTATGAGGGGATCGATCAGCGCTTCATCGACGAATGCGTGGATGAAGAGATATCTTTGGGGGATTTTGTCCTTACCGGCGGCGAGATTGCCGCCATGGCAGTGACGGATGCAGTGTGCCGGATGGTCCCAGGGGTGTTGGCAGATCCGGAGTGCTTCGAAGATGAAAGCCACTTCAACGGCCTGCTGGAATATCCCCAGTATACCCGTCCGGCGGTGTGGCACGGTCGGGCCATCCCGGAGATCCTCACCTCCGGTAACCACGAAAAAGTGCGCCAATGGCGGCGCAAGCAATCTCTGCGGCGCACCAGGGCTCGCAGACCTGATATGTACGAAAAGCTGGATCTTTCTTCTAAGCAGGATAAAAAGCTGCTGAAAGAAATGGAAGAAGAGGACCGGATGGAATAATGCAAAATGCCCCGGCTGACAGCAGCCGGAGGCAATTTTTGCGGTTTTTATCAAGCAATGGAGGGAAAATATGGAAACAATTCTAATGTATGCCCTATTTGCGGTTGGTATTGTGCTGATCGTGAAGGGAGGCGACTGGTTCGTGGACGGTGCGGCCTGGATCGCTACGGTCACGGGCATTCCCAGATTTATCGTGGGCGCTACCATCGTCAGTTTGGCAACGACCCTGCCGGAGATCATGGTCTCCACCATCGCCGCCATCGAGGGTCACGAGATCCTGATGTCCGGCATCGGTGATTATATCGCTGCATCCCAGGACAAGGTGGGCATGGCAATTGGCAACGGCATCGGCTCTGTGATCTGCAATACGGCGCTGGTGATGTCCGTGAGTATCATCTTTCTGCCGGTGTGCGTGGAGCGGAAGTCTTTTGCTCCCAAGGCGGGTCTGCTGATCGCTGCGGTGGTGGCCCTGTTCCTGTGCGCCATGAGCGGCTCTTTGAATTTCTTCGGCGCAGCGGTGCTGCTGGTGATTTTTGCCTTGTTCATTTGGGAAAATGTCCGCTCCGCCAAGGCGCAGAAGGATGACGAGGAGATGGAAAAAGTGGTTGCGGACAAGAAGTCCGTGGCGAAGAATATCCTGTCTATCGTAGCGGGCACGGCGGCGGTGGTCATCGGCTCCCAGCTGTTGGTGGACTATGGCAGCGACATTGCCCGGACCTGGGGCGTGTCCGAAGCCATTATCGGCGTGACCATGGTGGCAATCGGTACCTCTCTGCCGGAGCTGGTGACTGCCATCACGGCTGTTGCCAAGAAGGAAGCCTCCATGTCTGTTGGCAATGTCATTGGTGCCAACATTATTGATACCACATTGATTCTGGCTATCTGCGCTTTTGTCTACGGCGGTGACCTGCCGGTGTCGGCACAGAATATCTACTTGGATTTCCCGGTGGCGATCCTGGTATCCCTGATCGCAGCGATCCCCACCATCATTACCAAGAAGTTCCAGAAATGGCAGGGCGTTTTGATGGTGGTTCTGTACATTGCATACCTGGTGATCGTCAGTACCCGGATGGAATGGTACTTGGGTTTGTTTGGAATTATGTAAAATGGTTCCCGGTCAGTAACTGGTGCAGAGATAAAATAGGAAAATTCGTATTGTGCTTCAGCTCAAACTTTTGGCCTATAACGAATGCCCCGAAGATCTCAAGGATCTTCGGGGCAAATGTCATGTTCAGTTTTTCTGGAGCTGCTCCAAGGCTTTGATCACGGCCTGGGGCATTGGAATACCGGCCCGGCCCAGATTTTCGATGATGGATAGCACCTCATTGGTGGCAAGTCCAATACAAACGGCGTCACGCACATAATCTGTACCCAGCAGCCGGTCGATCTGCACGGCCAGAATGACTGTGAGCAGCATTAAGACTTTTTTACAAAGACCTTTGAGGCAGAGCCGGGAGTCATAAGAGCCGGTGTCCGTTTTGGGGCTGTTGTGGAATACCAGTGCGACGATACAACCGGACACGTAATCAATGACCATGCAGATCATCAGTGCGGTCAGTGCAGCGTCGAAGCCACCGAAGATCCAGCTGATCCCGGCACCGATCATACCAATGGCAGCGCATAGTTGGCGTTTCATACCAGTTCCTCCTTTCTTCTGTGATAGGGAAGTCCCTTCAACCAAAGGAGAAAACAGGGCAATGGTTGTATGTTACCGTGCAACTGAAAAGGCGTACCGCAATTGCGGTACGCCTTTGGCGTTAAATGATCTTATCTACCAGCGGATCCAGCGGGTCCTTGACAGCGTATTTGTTCAGCAATGCAGCGATCCCAAAATACAGCAGTACCACGGTTTTTACAAAAGTCACCACATACTGAAGAAAATTGGCAAGAGATACCAGCGCCGCACCGGGCATATTTGCCCCAAAGACGGACAGCAGGCTGCTGAAAATGCCGTACAAATTGGGAACCAGACCAATGACACTGCTGAGCAAGCTGCACCCAACACAGATCACGATGGTCTTGACAGCGGCACGCTTCAGCCAGGTGTCGTCTTCCTTCAGCAGTACATAGCCAACCAACAGCGCCAGCACCACGTAACCGCCAAACAGACCACTGAAATACAGCAATGCACTCATCAAGCTGACAGAGATACCGAGTTTCGTTTTCATACGAATGACCTCCTTGTTTTATTTGTTCCGCCGGGAGAGCGGATATTTACTTTTTGTGCAACTTTTCCTTGGTGCCGTCGGGGCGGACCAGGTACGTGTGCTCCAAACGGCCCACCAGGCTGGATTTGACGGAATCAATATAGATCCGGCGCAGTTTATCCCGCTCTGCGGTTTCCTCCGGGGTCAAGCCTTCGGCCTTGGCCTTGTGAGCAAGTTCATTGATTCGAGCGATGACTTCATCCATGTTCATGATCGTTACCTCTTATACATATCGGTGAATTTCCACCGATATCCTTCCTTTCTTTGTCTGCCCATTGACCTGGGCCAGTTTGATCTTGCCGCTGCCACGCAGAGAGATCTTGCACCCTTGTGAAACTGTTTTGTCTGGTTTCTCACAAGGAAGACCGTCCACCGCTACTTTGCCGGCGCTGATGGCGCTGGCTGCCAGACTGCGACTGATCCGAAATCCACTGGATACCACACCGTCCAGCCGTAGGGAGGCCAGAGTATCCCTAATGACCTTCACTTCTGGCTCTGGGATCTGGGCATCCAATAAGGAAATGGCTTCCAGGTGGAATTTGGTGCGCCCGGCGTTGGTGAAATTCTGGAGCAGATAGGGAGCAATGTCAGCTGTGACAAAAAAATCACACTGTCCCTTTCCAACGCAAATGTCACCAATTGTTTCCCGGGAAATCCCTGCGCCCATGAGGGAACCCAGAAAGTCCCGGTGGGTAGGGGAATCCCCTTCGTAAAAGGTAGCCCGCAGGCAGCAAACCGGGGATCCATCTTCCATCAAGCTATCCTCATGAAGATATTCCGGCAGGTAGCACAGCATTTTTCGCTCGGCGCCATCGTAGCCACCGAAGGCATACAGTCCCTCTGGTTCTCCAAAGAGAAAACGGGCCATTTCCAGCTCTCTTGGGGAAAGAAAACAGGTGTTCCCGGGGATGTTTCGCTGCATGGCAGTATTGACTTTGTCCCAAAGCTTTGCCAGAAGCATACGGTCTTCTGCATTTTGGGCGATTTTTTCAATGTTTTTTCGATCCATTTGATCACCTGTGCTTATTATAGCATAGGTTTTATGGATTGCAAAGAAGTTTTTTCTTGTGCAAATGCGGATCTTTTGGTACAATAAGGAAAAGAAAGTAGGTGGAAGCGATGGTCATTGGGATCATTGGTGCCGGTGCCTCCGGGATGGCAGCAGCACTGGAAGCAGCAAAAGATCTTGACACACAGGTGCTGCTGTTGGAACGGCAGGCGAGAGTCGGCAGAAAACTGCAAGCAACTGGAAATGGTCGTTGTAATTTAAGCAATCTTCACGCCGACGAAAAAGGCTATCATGGGGAAAATGCAACATTCGTGACAGCTGCAATGGGTCGGTTCCCTGTGGAAAACACCCTGCAATGGTTTGACGATCTGGGGCTATATACCGTGGTGGAACCCTCCGGACGGGTGTACCCTTACTCGGATCAGGCAAATTCCGTGGTGGATGTGTTGCGCTTTGCATTGGACAAGGAAAATATCCGGCTGATCACTGGATTTGAGGTGAGCCGGGCGAAAAAAGTCGATGACGGCTTTTTGCTGGAGGGAAATGGTGAACGCCATATCTGCGATAAGCTCATCATCGCCTGCGGCGGTCTGGCTGGAAGCAAGCTGGGCGGATCCATGTCCGGCTATCAGCTGCTACGTAGCTTTGGACACAAGGCAACGAAGCTGCGCCCGGCGCTGGTGCAGGTGAAAAGCAGCTGGAATGGTTGCGCCGCACTGAAAGGTGTGCGGGCCAATTGCCACGCCGCCATCTATCGGGGAGATCAACTCCATAGTGAAAGCACCGGGGAGCTGCAATTTACGGAATATGGCCTGTCTGGCCCGGTGATGTTTGAAGTTTCCCGGGATGTCTGTACCACCCGGGAAGAATGGGTGTGCCGACTGGACTTTATGCCGGATCTGACCAGGGAGCAGATCATCAAGATGTTACAGCGCCGCCGGGAGCGGGATATCCCGACGGAGGAGCTGCTCACCGGTATCCTCCACAACCGGCTGGGCCGGGTGTTGACTAAGGCTGCGGGGATCTCCGGTGGCCTGACTGCATCGCAGCTGCGCTGGGACGAGCTGGAGCGCCTGGCGGACACGATGAAGTGTCTGGAGGTGTCCTTGACGGAGCCTCTGGGGATGGACAGCGCCCAGGTCACCGCCGGTGGCATCCGCACGGCGGAATTTGACGAAAACACCATGGGAAGCCGACTCGTTCCGGGACTTTACGCCTGTGGCGAAGTGCTGGACATTGACGGCGACTGCGGTGGATATAATCTACAATGGGCCTGGAGCTCCGGACGGTTGGCCGGGGTCTGTGCCGGAGGGAAATAACATGATCAGAATTCGAGATATCACCATGCCACCGGAGCATGACCCCAATCAGCTGCTTTTTGAAGCGGCCCGGGCATTAAAAATTTCCGGTTCCCGAATTCGGGGACTGCGGATCGTGCGCCGCTCTATTGATGCCCGCAAAAAGCCGGATGTGCGCATTATTTACACGGTGGATGTGGCGGTGGAGGGCAGCGAGAACAAGATCCTAAAGTCCTGCGGTTGCAAAAAAGCAACCGTTGCCCCCATTTCTTACTATAAGCCGCCGAAGCCGGGTATTTCCTGCAAAAAGCGCCCGGTGGTGGTGGGCTTTGGCCCGGCGGGAATGTTTGCGGCGTTGATCTTGGCTCAGGCCGGACTGGAGCCGCTGGTATTGGAGCGGGGAGCCGATGCCCAGACCCGCCATGAAAAGGTGCAGCACTTTTTCAAGACGGGGGAGCTGGACGAGACCACCAATGTACAATTTGGCGAAGGTGGTGCCGGAACCTTTTCTGACGGCAAGCTGAACACCGGGGTCAATAACCCACGGATCGGCTGGATCCTGGAGCAGTTTGTGAAGGCAGGAGCCCGGGAAGACATCCTCTATGATGCCAAGCCCCATGTGGGTACCGATGTGTTACTGACGGTGGTGCAGAACCTGCGCCAGCGAATCATCGGTCTTGGCGGTGAAGTGCGCTTTGGCACACAGGTCACAGGCCTTTGCGTGGAGGGAAATGCCATTACCGGTATTCAGACCCAGGAAGGACACATTGACTGCGATCAGGTGATCTTTGCCATCGGACACAGTGCCCGGGATACCTTCCGAATGCTTTTGAATGCCGGACTTCCCATGGAGCCGAAACCTTTTGCCATGGGCGTGCGCATCGAGCAGCTGCAATCGGTGATCGATCGTGCCCAATATGGCAGCGATCAGCTGCCGCTGCCCCCGGCGGACTATAAGCTGGTACGGCACCTGGAAAATGAAACGGTTTATACCTTCTGTATGTGCCCTGGCGGTCAGGTGGTGGCGGCAACATCCGAAAAGGGAAAAGTGGTCACCAACGGCATGAGCAATGCCGACCGGGATGGGGTCAATGCCAATGCGGCGGTGCTGGTGAGCCTGAATCCGGCAGATTTCCCATACGAGGGGACGCTGGGTGGAATGCTGTGGCAGGAGGAGCTGGAGAAAAAAGCCTTTGAACTGTCCGGCAGCTATCACGCCCCGGCCCAGACTGTGGGAGATTTTCTTGCAGGAAAGGCAAGCAGCGGCGCTGCCGGTGTGGAGCCCAGCTATCAGCCGGGGGTCACCTGGTGCGACCTGCATGAGGTCTTGCCCCACAAGATCACCCGGGCACTGGCTGAGGCCCTGCCTCTGATGGAGCAAAATCTCAAGGGCTTTGCAGCGCCGGAGGCCGTGCTCACTGGCCCGGAGACTCGCAGCTCATCTCCCGTGCGGATGGTGCGAGGAGAGGACCGGCAATCCGCCATCCGGGGCTTTTATCCGGCGGGCGAGGGAGCTGGCTATGCAGGCGGGATCATGTCTGCTGCCATCGATGGGATCATGTCAGCGGAAGCATTGATCGAAGCAATGGAGGGATCGGGCAATGAATGAGAAGCTTGTCAAAAAGCAGCTGCGCCGGGAATTCGGGAAAAGCGGCATTGCACTGTTGGTCTACTATATCTTGATGAATGTGGCGGTGATAGCGGTTTGCACCATTGATGTGGTCATGAAGGTGTTCTTCCTGGGAAATGGGACGGAGGAAGAAGTGTACACCGTGCTATCCGATAGCCTGATGAATAACGGCTGGGGATATCTGATCGCCATTCTGATCGGTTGGCTGCTGGCGCTAGCCTGGAAAAAGACAGATTTCTGCTTCCATGAGATTTGGAAAACGGAAAAAAACATGACATCTGGTAGCTTTTGGCAGATCCTGGCGCTGTTTTTAGGAGCCCAGGGCTTGCTGCAAATATGGGTCATCCTGGCAGAGACCATACTGAATATGCTGGGATTGACTGCAATGGACGCCATCGAAAGTGCTTCCGGCGGTGGAGACACGGTCAGTATGTTCTTGTACATCTGCCTGGGAGCGCCTGTTGCGGAGGAGATCCTGTTCCGGGGGCTGCTCCTGCGGAGCCTGAAACCATACGGAAAGGGCTTTGCCATTTTCACGACGGCATTTCTGTTCGGTATCTTTCATGGAAATCTGGTGCAGACACCCTTTGCTTTTCTGGTCGGTTTGATCCTGGGCTATGTGGCGGTGGAGTATTCCATCGGCTGGGCCATGGTGCTGCACATGATCAACAATCTGGTGCTGGGAGATACCCTGCCCAGACTTTTCGGGATCATGGGAAGTGATTTTGGGGATGGTGTACTGAATTTGCTCATCTGGGGATGTACCATTGCCGGGATCGTGATCCTTTGCCTCAAACGGGAGAAGCTTGGATCCTATTGGCGGGAGAACAGAATGCACCCGCTGTGCGTTAAGTCTTTTTTCACAAGCCCTGGCGTGATCATATTGACGATTTTGATGATCGCTAATCTGGCACTGGGTATCACAACACTGTAAAAAGAAATGACCGGGAATCTGAAGTGCCCCCAAAAGCGTCTAACTTTTGGGGCAGATCAATCACCCGGTCATTTTTGTATCCAAAAGAGAAGCAGCAACCCGTGCAGGGTCAGCAGCAGAGGAACACCAACGGAGAATTTATGGTGCTTCGTTTTATGTCGCAGCACCACCATGGCCAGATACACCCCGGCACTGCCACCCAGCACCGCAAAGGTCATCAAGGTCCGCTCCGGGATCCGCCACATCTTTTTGACGGCCCGGCGCTTGTCGCTACGCATAATCAGAAAGCCCGCTGCATTGATTAGAAGCAGGTAGGCAATAAAATAATACATGGATATCAGTTCCTTTCGGGAGGTCATGGAATGAAGATCTTAGCGGCAATTTTGTGTGTGCTGCTGCTTTGCGGCTGTGCGACGGATGTGTTTGAAACGGTGGGGGATGGGGAGAATGTGGCAGCGGTGGCGCAAGCGGCACAGTTGATGTTAGAGTTGCCAGAGGACGCTGCTGCCCAAACCATGGATGGGACAAACGGAACGCTGTATTTTTGCGAGGAGTATGAGATCATGGTAGAAACCTTCGGATCTGGCGATATGCAGCGCACGGTCAAGGCACTTACAGGCTTTGATATGGCAGAGCTGGCACTGGTGCGGACGGTTCGCTCTGGGGTGCCCTGCGTGGAGGGAGCCTGGAGCGCTGCCGGAGAAGGTGGCGACCAGGTGGGGCGCTTTCTGATCTTGGATGATGGCGCTTACCATTACTGTGTCAGCGTGATGGCAGAAGCGGACCGTGCAGGTGCCTGCGCTGACAGCTGGCAGAAGCTGCTGTCCTCTGCGGCGTTGGCGCAAACTTGACAGATAGCGCTCATGGCTTGCCATGGGCGCTTTTATCATAGCATACTTTTAGCGCCTTGGAAACGGGGAATTGCTTTTTTTTCGTGTTTGTGGTATCCTATGGCAAAAGGAGTGACAGCTGTGAGATTTTTAGGATGCCATTTATCCGCCTCCGGCGGCAATGCGGCTATGGTGCGAACGGCCCAGAAGATCGGTGCCAACACCTTTGCGTTTTTTACCCGGAATCCCCGGGGCTCCAAGGCAAAGGCGGAAGATCCGGCGGATTGCGCCCTTGCCATGGAAGAGCTGAACCGACTGGGCTTTGGAAAGCTGGTGGCTCACGGTGCGTATACCATGAACCTGTGCACCGCTGATAGCCAGGCAAGAGCCTTTGCCGCCAGCGTTTTGGCCGATGATCTGCGCCGCATGGCGGCACTGCCGGGAAACTACTACAATTTTCATCCCGGCTCCCATGTAGGCCAGGGGGTGAACACGGGTATTTCCCAGATCGTGGATGCGCTGAAACAGGCGATGGCACCAGCGTATCCTGTGACGGTGCTGCTGGAGACTATGGCAGGTAAGGGCAGCGAGATCGGCGGTCGGTTTGAAGAACTGAAAGCCATTATTGACGGCGTGGGTATGGAAAATCTGGGCGTGTGCCTGGATACCTGCCATGTTTTTGACGGTGGGTATGATATCGTCCAGGATCTTCCCGGTGTCCTGGCGGAGTTTGACCGCGTCATTGGGCTGGACAGGCTGAAGGCCCTGCATTTGAACGATTCGAAAAATCCTTTGGGCAGCCACAAAGACCGGCATGAGACCATCGGGGATGGTTACTTGGGTCTGCCGACATTCCACAATATCATCAACCATCCGGCCTTGGCGGGACTGCCTATGATTTTGGAAACGCCCAACGAGCTGCCGGGCTATGAAAAAGAGATTGCCCTGTTGTGGCAAATGGAAGAATAACAGATCAAGGAGGTGTGCGGCATGACAGCGGCAGCATTATTACAATTGGATGCACAGATGTTGCGGTTTTTTCAGGGCGTTTTGCGCTATGCCGCACCGATTTTGACGGCGCTGGTGCTTCTGCGGTGCGTTCGGCCCATGCTGACCTTCCGGCGGGAGCCGGAGATTTGGGCGTGGCTGTGTCTGGAAGATGGGCGCAAGCTGCCCATTACCCATTGGGAGAATGTCATTGGGCGCAGCAAGCGCAGCGATGTGGTGGTGGATGTGCCCACCATCTCCCGCAGCCATGCGGTCCTGACCCGCTATGACGACGGCAGCTGGACGATTTCGGACACCGGCTCCAAGTCCGGCACCCGGGTCAACGGAGAGAATATCGAGATCTGCGCCATTGACGAGACGGACGAGATCGAAATGGGCGGCATCCCCATGTTCCTGCTGCCCATGAACAAGCGGCAGGAGGGGCGGCTGGCCCAGCTGCGCACCAAAGCGGCCCGCCCGGTGGACAGCATTGCGGATCTGCTGATTTTATCCGTCCTTCAGGTGCTTTGCTGCCTGAGCTATCTGCTTACCAAGGACGCTGCCTATGCCGGGCAAATCGTGGGCGGATTCTGCGGCATCATTGTGTGCCAGTGGTTGCTGCTGATCTTCTACCTGATCATTCGCAAGCCATCGTTCCAATTGGAGACCTTGGCCTTTTTGCTTTGCACCATGGGCATGGCGGCCATCGCCGCGGTGAAGCCCGGGGAAATGACCAAGCAGCTCATTGCCATGGTGCTGGGCATTGCGGTATTCCTCTTTATGGGCTGGGCCTTGCGGGATCTGGAACGGGCCAAAAAGATGCGCTATCTTGCGGCAATTGCAGGCTTTGGCCTGCTGGTGGTCACGCTGCTGTTCGGCAAGGAATACCACGGTGCCCGGAACTGGCTGCGCATCGGCAGCTTCTCCTTGCAGCCCTCGGAATTGAGTAAGGTGTGCTTCGTGTTCGTAGGAGCATCCACCATGGACAGGCTCCTGAATAAGAAAAATTTGATCCTGTTCATCGCCTATACCATCGCCATCTGCCTGTGCCTTGCGGTGATGAATGACTTTGGCACAGCGCTGATCTTCTTTGTGGCGTTCCTGCTCATCGCCTATCTGCGCTCCGGCAGTATCGGCACCATTGGCCTTGCCTGTACGGCGTTGGGCTTTGCGGGGGTGATGGCATTGCGTATCGCACCCCACGCCATGAAGCGCTTTACCAACTGGCGGCACATTTGGGATGATCCTCTGGGTGCTGGATTCCAGCAGACCCGGGCACTGATGTGCATTGCTTCCGGCGGACTGTTTGGTCTGGGAGCGGGGAATGGAAAGATGTACAAGATTTTTGCGGCGGACTCCGACGTGGTATTTGCCACCATTTCCGAGGAATGGGGGCTGCTGGTGGCGGTGATGCTGGTGGCCTGTGTCATTGCCATGGGGCTTTTTGCGTTACGAGTAGCCTGTATTGGCCGCAGCAGTTTCTATACCATCGGTGTCTGCACCGCCGCCGGTATACTGCTGGTGCAGACGATCTTTAATGTACTGGGCACGGTGGATGTGGTTCCCCTGACGGGTGTGACCTTTCCGTTTGTCTCCAATGGCGGTTCCAGTATGATCGGTGTCTGGGGGCTGCTGGCCTTTATCAAGGCGGCGGACACCCGACAGGGTGCCAGCTTTGCGGTGCGCCAGACCAAAGAAAGGGGGGCGGAGGATGAATAGGATCATGGGAAGAGCGAAGATCTTGATGATCTTGGTTCTGGTTCTGGCTTTGGGCATGACGTTCTTTGTGGGCGAGTATGCGCTGAAGGCCTCCACCTGGGTGCAATCTCCAGGATCGCCCCATCTTTATTATGCGGGAAATCTGGGCTGCGGTACCGTGTATGACCGGGAGGGAAATCTGCTGATGGACCTTTCCGGGGATAGAAGCTACGCGCTGGAGGCCCTTTTGCGCCAGTCCACGGTGCATTGGCTGGGGGACCGTCAGGGTAATATCAGTGCCCCGGCCCTTTCTCATTACGCCATGCAGATCGCAGGCTTTGATAAGATCAACGGCGTGTATACCCAGTTGGGGCAGGGGGGACAGGTGAGCCTGACCCTTTCCGGCAAGCTGCAACAGGCCGCGCTGGAAGCAATGGGGGAGCACAAGGGCACCATCGCCCTGATGAACTACAAGACCGGTGAGATACTCTGCGCCGTGACCACCCCCAACTACGACCCGGATGATTTGCCGGATATTGCAGGAGACACCACAGGGAAGTATGAGGGCGTTTACCTCAACCGTTTCACCCAGTCCACCTATATCCCCGGTTCCATTTATAAGATCGTTACCACGGCGGCGGCGTTAGAGGAGATCCCGGATATTCTGGAGCAGACCTTTACCTGCACCGGGAAAGTGGAATTCGGCGTGGACAGTGTTACCTGTGAAAAGCGCCATGGCACGCAGAGTTTCCGGGATGCCTTTAAGAACTCCTGCAACTGCGCCTTTGCCAATGTGGCGCTGCAGCTGGGCGGGGAGAAGCTGGAAGCTTATGCTGCTCAGTTCGGCGTGCTGGATGCGGTGGAATTTGACGGCATCACCACCGTTAAGGGGAATATGGATTGCGCCGACGCGGCGGATGTGATGGTCTCATGGAGCGCCATCGGTCAGCATAAAGATCAGATCAATCCCTGCGCCTATCTGCGCTTTGTCA